>NZ_JBISGY010000035.1:0-124285 GCF_045064095.1 Agrococcus sp. Ld7
GCTCCCCGCCGGTCCCCTCGAGCAGCCACCCTCGTCCGTCAACCGACCGCTTGGTCTGGCACCCGAAAAATCCGGTTGCCAGACCACAGGCTCGGTTGACGGACGGGGCGGCGGTGGCGGGGGTGTGCCCAGCCGCCGCGCGTAGGCTGGAACGCATGACGCCTCTGCCCTCCGGCCTGCCCGTCGACGACTTCAACGCCGACATCCGCCCCCAGGACGACCTGTTCCAGCACGTGCACTCCAAGTGGCTCGCGCGCAGCGAGATCCCCGCCGACAAGGCGCGCTGGGGTTCGTTCGCGGTGCTCGCCGAGGCCGCGGAGGCGGCGGTGCGCGACATCGTCATCGAGATGCAGGATGCCGAGCCCGGCACCGACGCGCGCAAGGTCGGCGACCTCTACGCCTCGTTCCTCGACGAGGAGGCGGCCGACGCGAAGGGCATCGACCCGATCCGGCCGCTGCTCGAGCGCGTCGAGCAGGTGGCGGACATCGACGGCCTGCTCGCGCTGCTGGGCGACCTCGAGTCGATCGGCGGCCCTTCCTTCGCCGCGCAGTGGGTCGACACCGATCCGGGTGACCCCACGCGCTACCTCGTGCAGCTGGGTCAGGGCGGCATCGGCCTCCCCGACGAGTCGTACTACCGCGAGGACGCGTTCGCCGACATCCGCACCCCCTACCTCGCGCACCTGCAGACGATGTTCGAGCACCTGGGAGTCGAGAGCCCCAAGGCGGAGGCGGCCGTCGTGTTCGCGCTCGAGACAGAGCTCGCGAGCCACCACTGGGATCGCGTCGAGAGCCGCGACGACGAGAAGACCTACAACCTGCAGCGGCTGGCTGACGAGCATCCGCGGCTGCAGGGGTGGCTGCGCGCAATTCACGCTCCCGCCGGCATCTACGACGAGGCCGTCGTGCGCCAGCCGAGCTTCTTCTCCGGGCTCGCCTCGCTGCTCGTCGACGAGCGCATCGATGAGTGGAAGTCGTGGCTGCGGGTAGGCATCCTGCGCTCGTTCGCCAGCTACCTCACCACGCAGATCTCGCGCGACCAGTTCGCCTTCTACGGCACTGCGCTCACGGGCACCACCGAGCAGCGCGAGCGCTGGAAGCGCGGCATCTCGCTGGTCGAGGGCATGCTCGGCGATGCGATCGGCAAGATCTACGTCGAGCGGCACTTCCCGCCGGAGGCCAAGGAGGCGATGGATGTGCTCATCGAGCACCTCGTCGAGGCCTACCGCTCGTCGATCCAGGAACTCCCCTGGATGAGCGAGGAGACGCGCGAGCGCGCGTTCGCCAAGCTCGACAAGTTCACGCCGAAGATCGGCTTCCCGGTGCGCTGGAAGGACTACGGCGCGCTCGAGATCGGCGACGACCTGGTCGCCAACGTGCAGGCCGCGATCCGCTTCGAGCACGACCGCGAGCTCGCCAAGATCGGCAAGCCGATCGATCGCGACGAGTGGTTCATGAACCCGCAGACCGTGAACGCGTACTACAACCCCGGCTTCAACGAGATCGTCTTCCCCGCGGCCATCCTGCAGCCGCCGTTCTTCGATGCCAACCGGGATGCCGCAACCAACTACGGGGCGATCGGCGCGGTCATCGGGCACGAGATCGGGCACGGCTTCGACGATCAGGGCTCCAAGTACGACGGTGACGGTCGATTGATCGACTGGTGGACGGATGCCGATCGTGCGGCCTTCGACGAGCGCACGAGCTCGCTCATCGCGCAGTACGACGCGCTCGAGCCGGAGGCCGCGCCCGGGCACAAGGTGAACGGCGCGCTGACCATCGGTGAGAACATCGGTGACCTCGGCGGTCTCGGCATCGCCTGGAAGGCCTATCTCCGCTCGCTCGGCGGCGAGGAGCCGCCGGTCGTCGATGGGCTGACGGGCGCGCAGCGCTTCTTCCTGTCGTGGGCCTACGCCTGGCAGATGAAGATCCGGCCCGAGGAGGCCGTGCGGCTGGTCTCGATCGATCCGCATTCACCGAACGAGCACCGCACGAACCAGGTCGTGAAGAACATCGACGCGTTCGCCCGGGCCTTCGATGTGCAGGCAGGGGACGGCCTGTGGCTCGATCCGGAGGCGCGCGTCACGATCTGGTGACCGCTCAGGCGAGCGCGATCGCCGGACGCAGGGCTGCGCCGAGCTCGTCGAGCGCGCCAGGGATCACGCGGTAGAACGCCCAGCGGCCGCGCTGCTCTCGCTCGACGAGCCCCGCTGCCACGAGCACCTTGGCGTGGTGGGAGGCGGTGGGCTGGCCGATGCCGATGGCGTCGGCGAGGTCGCACACGCAGAGCTCGCCGTCCGTCACGGCGAGCATCGAGAGCATCCGAAGGCGAGAAGGGTCGGCGACGGCCTTCAGCCGGGTGGCGAGTGCCTCGGCCTCGTCGGCGTCGAGCGCCGGCTCGCCCGGCGTGCAGCAGATCTCGGTGCGCATGGCATCATCCTCTCACATCGATATGCATCGATATGATAAACATTGATACACATCGATATGAGGGGAGGTGCGTCATGGACTGCTGCGACATCGAGCTCGAGCTCTGCAACGAGACCTGCGGCGAGGGCTGCTGCTGACGTGCCGTCGCGGCCGCCGGACCCGTGCGGGCCTCGGCGGCCGTCGCGTCGCTGCCTCCTGACCGCGGTGCGGGGCGGCCGGAGGCCGCCTGGCGTCAACCTGGGAGCGCACCCAAGCCGTGCGTCGGTATCGTGGGGTTCGACCGGCCAGCGTGCGCTGGCAAACCAACGGCAGGAGCGAACATGCGCGGCAAGATCCTCTTCGTGGTCGGACTCGGCACGGGCTACGTGCTCGGGGCCAAGGCTGGGCGTCAGCGCTACGAGCAGATCGCGGGAGCGGCAGACAAGGTCTGGAACTCCCCGTCCGTCACCAAGCAGCGCCACGAGGTGCAGCACTTCGTCGAGACGCAGGCCCCGAAGCTCATGGAGTCGGCGTCCGACGTCGCAACCGGCGCCATCGACAAGGTGTCCAAGCGCAAGGGCTCTGCGAAGGGGTCGAAGCGCTCGCCCAAGGGTGGCGCGAACGGCTCCAGCAGCACGGGTGCGGGATCGGGTGATGCCTGATGGCACCTCGCAAGCCGCTCGGCGATCTCGTCGCTGAGATCCCGAAGCTCATGATCGATCTCGTCAAGGCCGAGATCGACAACCTCAAGACGGAGGTCGCGGGCAAGGCGAAGGGTCTCGGAGTCGGTGGAGCGCTCCTCGCCGTCGCCGGCCTGCTCGGGATCTTCCTGCTCAGCTGGCTCCTCTATGCGGGCTTCGAGGGCCTGAACGTAGTGTTCGTTCCCTGGCTCTCGGCGCTGCTGGTCTCGGCGTTCCTGCTGGTGATCGTCCTGGTCCTCGTGCTGGTGGGGCTCTCGTCCATCAAGAAGAACAAGGACTTCAGCAACCTCGAGGCGGTCGACAGCATCAAGGATGACGTCAACATGGTGCGCGGCCTTGGCCACGCGGCAGACGGCAGCGACCCGCTCAACGACCTCGAAACGACCGGCGTGGACACGAACGGAGCACAGCGATGACCGAGCAGCGTGAAGTGGACCGGAAGCGCGAGGAGCTCCGTCAGCACCTCAACGAGTTCGAGGATCGCGTCAATCCGAAGAAGGTCGCAGACCGCGCGGTGGGCAAGGCGCAGGACTCCTACAACGAGGACCCGACGCCGTGGATCGCCGCGGCCGCGGGCATCGCGGTCGTCATCATCGGCGGGATCGCGCTGGCCGTCTTCGGGCGCCGCTAAGCCTGCTCGACCAAGCCGGGCAGCTGCCGCAGGTTGCGAGCGATCTCGCCGCTGAACTCCCAGGCCGACTGCGGCTCGATCGAGGCGAGGAGCGCGTCGTAGGTCACGGTCTGGAAGAGCAGATCGGCGAGCGGCGCCAGTGCCATCACGCGGTCGACGTCGACGTCGGGGTAGCGCGCTCGCCAAGGCTCCACGCAGGCCGCTGCAGCGCTCGCGGCAGTGGCATGGTCGGTCCAGTGACCGAGATGGCTCGCATCCAGGAACGGATGGCTGACACAGCCGTCCGTCCAATCGAGGATTCGCAGCGACCTGCCGCGACGAGCTCCGGCACTCGCTCGATGGTCGCCAGCTGCGCGGCGGCCCAGTGCCGCGCGGTCTCCAGCGCTGCGTCCGCCGCCTGCTCGGCCTCGCCGACACCGCCGAGCTGCTCCATGAGCACCCATCCCTCGGTCGGCTCGACGGCGACCAGCCGCGGCACGAGGTCAGGCAGCATCCCTGCCACCGCGGTGTGGATGCGAGCCTCGGCGCGGAAGTGCGAGCACGGTGCCTTGCACCACAGCGTGCCGCCGGCGGTCGGTACGCGCACGACCGCCGAGATGCTCCAGAGGCGGAACGGCTCCACCGGCCCAGAGCGACGCCGCCCGAGCGGCTCGAGCACCGCGTCGAGCCACGCCTCCAGCAGATCGAACCAGCCGGGCCGGAACCAGTCCGGGCGAGCGGTCGGCGTGCGCGAGGGATCGAGCTCGCCGATCGCGCGCGCCACGACCGTTGCGAGCGCAGCATCGGGCAGGGCGGCGGGTGCGATCCATGGGCCGGTCGTCCGGGTGTCGGATCGACCGCCGACGACGTGCACGAGTCGGCCATCGGCGAGCCTGACGGTCGGGGCGATGGGGATGTCGGCTCCAACCAGTGCTAGCACCTCGGCGAGCGAGTGCTCGTGCTCGCCGCCCGGCAGCGACGGCAGCGAGCCGCTCGCGTCGACGAGCACCGCACCGCGCACGAGGAGCGCGACGTGCTCCCGAGCGGCGTCCATCGCGCTAGGCGACGGGTTGCGCTGCGCGTTCGTGGAGGTCGCGGCGTGACACCTCGAGCGTCGCCAGATCGATCCGCACCGCGGTCTCCGGCGCCATGCGCTGCCAGCCGTCGCCGGTGAGGCCGCTCGAGGTCACGGCGATGGCGCCGTCCTCCGCCCGCCGCCACGACAACTGGTAGTAGTGGTCGATGTGATCGGCCGGCAGGTCGGAGCCGAGCCCGGACTCCTCGAACAGGTCGTGCGGGATGGGCGCGCCCTCGTTCGCGTGCGTCGCGATGAGCTCCTCGGGCGAGAGCACCAGCAGGTTCAGCGCCGCCGTCGGGAACTCGCGACGGATCTCGGCCACGGTCGTGGTGACGGCATCGAACAGCGGCTCGCCCGCCTCATGCCGCCGCAGGATGAGTGCGAACACCATGGCGGTGTCGGTCTCGCCGCCCACTCGGGCCAGCTCGGCATCCGTCACCTTCTGGCGCAGGCGCGAGATCGGCGCGATCGAGCCGTTCTGCGCCAGCGCGATCTCGCCCACCCGGAACGGGTGGCTGTTCGCGACTCGGGTCGCGAGGCCCTCGGTGGCCAGCCGCAGATGCGTGAGGCGAGCGCGCGTCGGGGTGTCGATGAGCGCGTCGGTGAGATCGGCATTGCCGAGCCCATGCGTCGCGTCCCGGTACCGGCGGATCTGGTCGCCGTCGAGCCACGCGGTGCCCCAGCCGTCGGTGTGCAAGCGGCCCAGGCGCTGCCACTCCACGCACGAGGCGTTGCCGATCACATCCTGCGTCGTGGCAGGGGTGGGGGAGACGTGCGCGAGCAGCCGACACATACGCATCCCCTTTCGTTCCTGCCGCCATTCTCTCGCATGCGTCAAGCACCCGCCGCCCGCGCCGTCACAGGGGGTCATATTCGCCACCGGCACGCAGGGGGTGATTGCTACGCCACGTGACGGAGCGGGTGTGCGCAGCGCGTGAGTGGTTCGTAGCGTCGGCGACATGACCACGAGCGCTCTCTCCGTCGAACTCGACAGCATCGGCCGTGCCTTCGCACGCGGCCGGCAGTCGCGCACCGTGCTCACCGGCGTCGACCTGCGGGTCGGCGCGGGGGAGGTCGTCGCGATCCTCGGGCCCTCCGGCTGCGGCAAGTCGACGCTGCTGCGCCTGATCGCGGGCTTGGATGCCGCCGATGACGGCGCCGTGCGCATCGCAGGCGAGCCGGTGCTCCCCGCCGACCAGCGCGTCGCGGTGGCGTTCCAGGAGCCGCGGCTGCTGCCGTGGCGGACGATCGCCCGCAATGTCGCGCTGGGGCTTGCCGACCACGGCCGATCGCGCCCCGGCCTGCGGCGGGTCGACGAGCTGCTCGACCTCGTCGGACTCTCGGATGCCGCCGGCCTGCGACCGAGGCAGGTCTCCGGCGGCATGGCGCAGCGGGCGTCGCTCGCCCGTGCACTCGCGCGTGAGCCCGGCGTGCTCGTGCTCGACGAGCCCTTCGGCGCGCTCGACGCCCTGACCCGGCTCGCGATGCAGGACCTGCTGCTCGACGTGCATGCGGCCGAGCCGCGCACGATCGTGCTCGTCACCCATGACGTCGACGAGGCACTCCACCTCGCCGACCGGATCGTGCTGCTGGGCCCCGCACTGACCACCGAGGGCTCGACCGTGGCCTCGCTCGTCCACGTCCCCGGCGAGCGGCCGCGCGATCGCGGCACCGCCGCGCTCGCAGAGCTTCGCGCCCAGCTGCTCGAGCGCCTCGGCGTACCGCGCCGCAGCACGGCGGCAGCAGCCGATCCCGACCACGCACCGAACACCGTCGACCAGGAGGTCCTCGCATGAATGCCACCCGAACCACAGCCATCGGCGCCGCCCTGCTCGCGGCGGCGATGCTCGTCGGTTGCGCGGGCGAGGGCTCCGCAGTCGCCCCGCAGTCGAGCTCGAGCGACGCGGAGGCCGGTTGGAGCGTCGACACGCTCGACATCGACTTCGCGACCTACAACCCGCTGAGCCTGATCATCAAGGATCAGGGATGGCTCGAGGCCGCCACCGGCGGCGAGGTGACCATCAACTGGGTGCAGTCGACCGGCTCGAACAAGGCCAACGAGCTGCTGCGCGCGGGCGCCGCGGACGTCGCCTCGACGGCTGGCTCCGCCGCCCTGCTCGCCCGCGCGAACGGCTCGCCGATCCGCACGATCGACGTGTACTCGCAGCCCAACTGGTCGGCGATCCTCGTGCCCGCCGCATCCGACGTGACCGAGGTCTCGCAGCTGCAGGGCACCTCCATCGCGGCGACGAAGGGCACCGACCCCTACTTCTTCCTGCTGCAGTCACTGGCCGCCGGCGGGCTGACGACGACCGACGTGCGCGTGCAGAACCTGCAGCATGCCGACGGTCTCGCGGCGCTGCAGTCCGGCGCCGTGGAGGCCTGGTCGGGGCTCGACCCGATGCTCTCGTCGTCGATCGCCGATGGCAGCGCGCGCATCGTCTACGACAACATCGACTTCAACTCCTACGGGTTCCTGAACGCCACCGAGGAGTTCCTGGAGGCGTCGCCAGACCTGGCGCAGCTCGTCGTGGATGCGTACGAGCGCGCACGCGAATTCGCGATCGCCGAGCCCGAGGAGACCGCGAGCATCCTCGCCGAGGTCGCCGGCATCGACCCGGAGGTCGCGACCGCCGTGATCCATGACCGCACGAACTTCGAGGTGGATCCCGCACCGGGCGACTCGCAGCGCCAGGTGCTGGAGTTCATCGGGCCGATCTTCGTCGAATCGGGCGACGTCGCGAGCCAGGACGCCGTCGACGAGGCACTCGATTCGCTCTTCGAGACGCGGTTCGCCGATGCCGCGGATCCGGGCTCGCTCTCGTGACCGACGTGCTGAGGGTGCCATCCGCCGATCGCGCGGGTGCCCGGCTCGCGCTCGCCGCACCAGCGGTGCTCATCGGCGCGATCGTGCCGCTCGCACTGCTGGCCCTGTGGTGGGCGACGACGTCGCTCGGACTCGTGCCGCCGCATCGGCTGCCGCCCCCTCGGGCGGTGCTGGATGCCGGGCTGCAGCTCGCGGGCGACGGCGCGCTCTGGCTCCACGTCGGCATCTCCGCCCAGCGGGTGGTGCTCGGCTTCACGATCGGCGCGGCCGCCGGGCTGGCGCTCGGGGCGCTCGTCGGGCTGTCACGGGCGGCGAACAGGCTGCTCGGCCCCACGGTCGGGGCGTTCCGCGCCGTGCCATCGCTCGCCTGGGTGCCGCTGCTCGTGCTCTCGCTCGGCATCACGGAGGATTCCAAGGTCGCACTCATCGCCATCGGCTCGCTCTTCCCGGTCTTCACGACCGTCGCGGGAGCGCTCCGCCACGTGGACCCGCACCTCGTCGAGGCGGGGCGGGCGTTCGGGCTCCGTGGCATCCGCCTGCTCCGCGCGGTGCAGCTGCCCGCAGCCGTGCCGTCGGTCGTCTCCGGCCTCCGGCTCGCGCTCGCCCAGGCGTGGCTGTTCCTGGTCGCGGCCGAGCTCATTGCATCGTCGATGGGCCTCGGCTTCCTGCTGATCGACTCGCAGAACAACGGTCGCGTCGATCGCATCCTGCTCGCGATCGTGCTGCTCGCCGTGCTCGGCAAGGCGACCGACGCCCTCATCGGCATCGCGGAGCGGTGGCTGCTGCGCCGCTGGCTGTGAGTCGTCGCGGCCGGATCCCTCCCTCGTCACTACCCTGGCCAGATGCCCCACGACCCGCCGCTGCAGCTGACCCAGGAGCAGCTGGCGATCGCCGAGCGGATCGAGCGGGGCGAGGACCACCTGTTCATCACGGGGCGCGCAGGCACCGGCAAGTCGACACTGCTGCGGCACCTCACCGAGACCTCCAAGAAGCAGATCATCGTCTGCGCGCCGACGGGGGTCGCGGCGCTCAACGTGGGTGGGCAGACGATCCACTCGCTGCTGAAGCTGCCGCTGGGTGTCATCGCCGAGGCGCCGCTGCGGCAGAGCGCCGAGCTGAAGCGCATGCTCGGCAAGCTCGACCTGCTGGTGATCGACGAGATCTCGATGGTGAACGCCGACCTCATGGATGCCGTCGACCGCTCGCTCCGCCAGGCGCGGGGCGTGCGCTCGGTGGCGTTCGGCGGCGTGCAGGTCGTGATGTTCGGCGACCCGTACCAGCTCGCTCCCGTGCCGGGCGACGCCGAGGAGCGCGCCTACTTCGCCGACCACTACGACTCCATGTGGTTCTTCGACGCGCGCGTCTGGCGCGAGGAGCGGCTCGACGTGGTCGAGCTCGTGCACATCCACCGTCAGACCGACCTGGAGTTCAAGCAGGCGCTCAACGCCGTGCGGCACGGCACCGTGACCGCCGAGATCGCCCAGCTGCTCAACGACGCGGGCGCGCGCACCCCTCCCGGCGACGACGTGCTGACGCTCGCCACCCGCAACGACACCGTGACGCGCATCAACGCGCGAGAGCTCGCCCGCCTCTCTGGCAGGTCGAAGACCGCGGTGGCGGAGGTCTCCGGCGACTTCAGCGGCAGGCAGTACCCGGCGGATGCCGAGCTGCAGCTGAAGATCGGTGCGCAGGTGATGTTCCTGCGCAACGACGCGGCCGGGCGCTGGGTGAACGGCTCGCTCGGCAAGGTGGTCGATATCGGCGGCACCGTCTGGGTGGAGGTCGACGGCGAGCAGCACGAGGTCGAGCCGGCGGTGTGGGAGCAGTTCCGCTACTCCTACTCGCCGACGACGAAGGAGATCAAGCGGAATGTGGTGGCAGAGTTCACGCAGTTCCCGCTGCGGCTCGCATGGGCGGTGACCATCCACAAGTCGCAGGGCAAGACCTTCGATCGCGCGATCGTCGATCTCGGCTCACGCGCGTTCGCGCCCGGGCAGACCTACGTCGCGCTCTCCCGCCTCACCTCGCTCGAGGGCCTCTACCTGACGCGCCCGCTGCAGCCGCGCGACATCATCGTCGACCAGCGCGTGCGCCGCTTCATCCACGAGGTGCGAGAGCGCGATGCCGCGCGCGCCGCTCGCGACGATCTGCGCGATGCCCCGACGCGCGCGGACTCCCCGACACCGAGCACCCCTGCGCCGGCGGAGACCGCAGCCGAGGAGGATACGCGCGACCGCATCGACGCCGGCTTCGCACCCGGCGGTCCCACACCGTTCTGATCGATGGCCGCCGCGCCGCGCCATCGCCGTCGGGCGATGCTCAGTGCGCGGGCGCGCCTGCCGCGTGGTCGATCACGGGAAGCGCGGCGAGTGCGTGCAGGAAGCGGGTTGCAGCCCGACGGTCCTCGCTCGTCATCGCTGCCGCCACGGCGAACCGGCGGGCGTGGTCGCGGCCGACGGTGGCCGTCGCGGCAGACCGGGTGTGCTCGGTGACGATCAGCGAGAGCGCCCGGCGATCCGTCGGATGCTCGGTGCGCCGGACGTGGCCCGCGCGCTCGAGCCGGTCGAGCAGCTTCGTCACCGAGGGCCCGGTGATGCCCAGGTGCTGCGCGAGCATGGTCGATGTGACGACGCTGCCGTCACGAGTGACCGACATGATGAAGCGGATCGCCCGCATGTCGTTCTCGCCCAGCTGCATGTACCGACGGCCTGCCTCGCTGTGCGCCTCGGCCGTCGCATGCCAGCTGCGCAGCGACTGGAAGAGGCTGACGATCTCCTCCACCTCGCGGTCGTCGAGGCCCAGCTCGGACACGAGCTGCGAGGTCGCGTCCATCCGCCGCGGGTCGAGCATCGCGCGCTCGTGCGCGGGATGCCTGGCCGACTGCGTCATGGGCCCATCCTAGGCGCGAGCCTCATAATTGCCTTGGCTAAGCATTGCTAGGCTGTCTACATGTCGCCCGCGCCCTCCGCCGCACCCGAGCTCGTGATCCTGCTCGACGACGACGGCCAGCCCATCGGCACCGCCGACAAAGCTTCCGTGCACGGCACCCAGACGCCGTATCACCAGGCATTCTCCTGCCACGTGCTCGACGAGCACGGTCGCATGCTCGTCACCCGGAGAGCGCTCGGCAAGATCGCATGGCCGGGCGTCTGGACGAACGCCTGCTGCGGCCACCCGGCGCCGGACGAGCGGCTCGAGGACGCGGTGCGGCGTCGACTCGCGCACGAGCTCGGTGCGGTCGCCGACGAGATGGAGCTCGTGCTGCCCGACTTCAGCTATCGCGCGGTGGATGCGAGCGGGATCGTCGAGCACGAGCGGTGCCCGGTGTTCTTCGCGCGCGTGACCGGGGCGCTGCAGCCGAATCCGGATGAGGTCGCGGAGTTCGAATGGGTGCAGCCCGAGCAGCTCGGCACGGCCATCCGCGCGACGCCCTGGGCATTCAGCCCGTGGCTCGTGCTGCAGGCCGAGCAGCTGCCGGCGCTCGCGGGGACGCCGTGATCCCGGTGGAGGAGTCCACGCTGCTCGCCGAGGTCGAGGACCGCATCCGGCAGCTCGCGACCCCGACGGCCCCGCACCCCGTGCAGTTCGCGGCATCGCACGCCGTGCACGGCGGCAAGCTGCTGCGGCCGCGCCTCGTGCTCGCGGCGGCCGGCGACGGCGGCGACCGCGCGGCAGTCGTGCTGGCGGCGGCTGCGATCGAGCTGCTCCACGCGGCGCTGCTGGTGCACGACGACGTGATCGACGACGACGACGAGCGGCGTGGCGTGCCGTCGGTCGCCCGGGCGGCACGCGAGGCGGCGGCGGCGTCGGGCATCGCGCCGCACGTCGCCGAGCGGCTCGGGCTCGCCACCGCGATCGTGGCGGGCGACGCGCTGCTCGTGCGGGCGCTCGCGGCCATCGCGCGCTTGGATGTCTCGCTCGACACGCGCGTGCAGGTCGTCGACATCATCGAGCGCGCGATGCTTCGCGCTGCCGAGAGCGAGCACGATGACGTGCTGCTGGCGGGACGCGAGGTCGACGAGGGAGCGATCCAGCAGGTTCTGGAGGGCAAGACGGCCGACTACTCGTTCCGAGCCCCGCTCGAGCTCGGCGCAGTGCTGGGCGGTCGCAGCCCCGCGGCGACCACAGCGCTCGGCGAGATCGGGCTCCGGCTGGGCGTCGTGTACCAGCTGCGCGACGACGTGCTCGGGGTCTTCGGCGACCAGCAGCACACCGGCAAGAGCGTGCTGAGCGACATCCGCGCCGGCACCCCGACGCTGCTCTCGGCGCTCGCTCGCCGCGACCCGTCATGGCAGCGCATCGCCGGCGACTACGGCAACCCCGCCGCTGACGCTCGTGCGGCGGAGCGAGTGCAGCGGGTGCTGCGCGAGAGCGGGGCGCTGGACGCCGTGGAGCAGCGCATCGACGAGGGCAGCGCGACGCTGCGGCAGCTGATCGACGCCGCCCCGATCGATGACGCCCTGCGAGCGGAGCTGCGGCACATCCTCGAACGCTGCGTGGAGCGCGACCGATGACCGGGCTCGAGCTCTACTCGGCAACCGCCAGGCGCGCGAGCGCAGCCGTCATCGGCGCCTACTCGAGCTCGTTCGGGCTCGCGAGCAGGCTCCTGCCACCGGGCATGCGTGGCGACATCGCGACCGTCTACGCGCTCGTGCGGGTCGCCGACGAGATCGTCGACGGGCCCGGTGCCGAAGCAGGGCTCGACACCGCTGCCTGCGGCGATGTGCTCGACGCCCTCGAGCGCGAGGTCGAGCGCGCGATCGCCACGGGCTTCAGCGCCGACCTGGTGGTGCACGCCTTCGCGGAGACGGCGCGCCGCGTCGGCATCGACAGCGGTCAGACCGCACCCTTCTTCGCTGCCATGCGACGCGACCTCTCGCCGGTGGCGTTCGAGGACGAGCGTGAGCTGCGCAGCTACGTCTACGGCTCAGCCGAGGTCGTCGGCCTCATGTGCGTGCGCTGCTTCCTCGGCGGGCGCACGCTGCCGGATGCGCAGGCGCGCACGGTGGCCCGGGGCGCACGCGCGCTGGGCCGCGCGTTCCAGGTCGTCAACTTCCTGCGCGACCTGGGTGCGGACGCCGACACGCTCGGCCGCGCCTAACTGCCGGGCGTCGACCCCGCGCACCCCACGGACGCCGCGATCGGTCGCGTGCTCGACGGCCTCGACGGCGACCTGCGCATCGCGCGGGCGACCGTCGCGCTGCTGCCGCGCGAGGCGCGCCCCGCCGTGGTCGCCGCGCACGACATCTTCGCGGCCCTCGCCCGCCGCATCCGCGCCACACCGGCCGCCGAGCTGCCGCACCGTCGCATCAGCGTGCCGAAGCTGGAGAAGGCGGGCATCGTCTCCCGTGCCGCACTCGGTGCCGGAGTCGTGCGAGCGACCCCGATTCGGTCTCTGGAGATGGAGCGTGCCCAATGAGCCGCATCGTGGTCATCGGCGGCGGCGTCGCCGGCATCACATCCGCCGGTCTGCTCGCACGCGACGGGCACGATGTGACGCTGCTCGAGCGCAGGCAGGAGCTGGGCGGCCGCGCGGGCGTCTGGCAGGCGGACGGCTTCACGTTCGACACCGGGCCGTCATGGATGCTCATGAGAGAGCCCTACGAGCACGCCTTCCGGATGCTCGGGTCGACGCTCGAGCGCGAGCTCACCATTGAGCGGCTGGATCCCGCCTACCGCGTCGTGTTCGAGGGCGAGCGGGAGCCCTTCGAGGTCTCCGGTGACGTCGAGGTCACGATCGCGCGCTTCGAGGCCATCGAGGCGGGCGCGGGCGAGCGCCTGCGCCGCTACCTCGACTCCGCCACCGAGACGGCGACGCTCGCGACCGGCGGGCTGCTCTCGAACCGCTTCGACTCGGTCGGATCGTTCCTCGGCCTCGGGCTCACGCGTCGCCTGCCGACGCTCACGCGGCTGCTGCTGGAGTCGCTCGAGTCGCGGGTCGCGCGCGTCGTGCGCGACCCCCGTCTGCGGCAGGTGCTCGGCTACCCGGCGGTCTTCCTCGGCACGGAGCCGCGATCCGCGCCCTCGATGTACCACCTCATGAGCCACTTCGATCTCGTGGAGGGCGTCTGGTACCCGATGGGCGGCTTCACGGCGATCGTCGACGCGCTCGCGCGGCTCTCCGCGGAGGCCGGCGCGACGCTCCGCACCGGCGCGGGCGTGCGGCGCATCCTCGTCGATGACGGCGTCGCGCACGGCGTCGAGCTCGAGGACGGCGAGCGCATCGACGCGGACATCGTGGTCTCGGCGGTCGACGGCCACGCGACCGACACGCGGCTGCTCGCCGGCGTGCCGGACCTCGCGCGCCGCGGCGGGCGTCGCTGGGCGAAGCGCGTCGCCGGACCGTCGGCGGTGCTCGTGATGCTCGGGGTCGAGGGCGCGCTGCCCGAGCTCACCCATCACACGCTGCTGTTCGCGAAGGACTGGCAGACCGGCTTCGACCGCATCTTCGGCGAGCAGCCGGAGCGGGCGATCGACGGCGTCACGGATCCCGCGTCGCTCTACGTCAGCCGCACCTCTGCCACCGACCCGTCGGTCGCGCCCGATGGGCAGGAGGCGCTGTTCGTGCTGGTGCCCGTTCGCCCCGACACCCGGCTCGGCGCCGGCGGGATCGACGGCGCAGGCGACCCCGACGTCGAGCTGATCGCCGACCGGGCGATCGCGCAGATCGGCGAATGGATGGGCATCGACGACTTCGCGAGCCGCGTGGTCACCCGTCGCACCATCGGCCCGGCCGACTTCGCGAGCGACTTCGGCTCCTGGCGCGGCACCGCGCTCGGTCCCGCGCACACGCTGCGGCAGAGCGCCATGCTGCGCGGCTCGACCAAGCACGCGGATGTGCGCGACCTGCTGCTCGCCGGGGCGACGACCGTGCCCGGCATCGGCGTGCCGATGTGCCTGCTCTCTGCGGAGCTGGTCGTGAAGCACGTGCGCGGCGATCGCTCGACCGGCCCGCTGCAGCCGCTCGACCCGGCAGTGCCGTCATGATGTTCGCCTACCTCGGTGCGCTGCTGCTGGCGGCGCTGGGCACCGGTGCGATGGATGCGCGCTGGCGGCTGGCCATCTTCCACGACGCCGGCCGCGCGCTCGCGGCTGTCGGGGCGACCGCCGTCGTGCTGCTGCTGATCGACATGGCGGGGATAGCGACCGGCAACTTCCGCCTGGGCGCCTCGCCATGGATGACGGGCGTGGAGGTGCTGCCGCACCTGCCGATCGAGGAGCTCGTCTTCATCGTCTTCCTCGCCTACGTCTCGCTCGTCGCGTTCAGCGGGGCCGAGCGCGTGCTGGTCGCCAGACGGGAGCGTCGCGCATGAGCTACGCCCTGCTGCTGGCCGCGCCGCTGCTCGCCACTGCCGCGCTCGCGCTCATCGCATTGCGCCGCGACCGTCGCGGCTGGGCTGCGCTCGCGGTCGCCGCGGCCGTGGTGCTCGTGCTCACCGTCGCCTTCGACTCGCTCATGATCGCCACGGATCTGTTCCGCTTCGACGAGGCGCAGCTGCTCGGGCTGCGGCTCGGGCTCGCGCCGGTCGAGGACCTCGGGTACGCGCTCATCGCAGTGTTCACGGTCACCGCCATCTGGCGACTGCTGGGCCGCTCGCGGGCGGATGCGGCAGCGGCGACGGCGGGGAAGACGGATGCGGATGCCTGACCTGCCGCAGCGCACCGAGACCGGCGCCGACCGCGTCCGCCCGGTCTCGCTCGCGCGCCGCATGCTGCTCGCGTCGCGACCGGTCAGCTGGATCAACACCGCGTTCCCCTTCGCGGCGGCCATGCTGCTGACCACGGGCGTCATCGACGCGCGCCTCGTGATCGGCACGCTGTTCTTCCTGGTGCCGTACAACCTGGCGATGTACGGCATCAACGACGTCTTCGACTACGCATCCGACGCGCAGAACCCCCGCAAGGGCGGCATCGAGGGTGCGCTGCTGCCACCCGAGACGCATCGGGCAACGCTCGCGTGGTCGATGGGCCTCGCGCTGCCGTTCGTCGTTGCGCTCGTGCTGCTCGGCTCGCCCGCGTCGTGGGCGGTGCTGGCCGTGAGCCTGTTCGCGGTCGTCGCGTACTCGGCCAAGGGGCTGCGCTTCAAGGAGGTGCCGGTGCTCGACTCGATCACCTCGAGCACCCACTTCGTGAGCCCCGCCGTCTACGGGCTCGTGCTCGCGGGTGCCGAGTGGACGCCGCAGCTCGCCCTGCTGCTGGCCGCCTTCTTCTGCTGGGGCATGGCGAGCCACGCGTTCGGCGCGGTGCAGGACGTGCAGCCCGATCGCCAGGGCGGCATCCACTCGATCGCGACCGCGCTCGGCGCTCGGGGCACTGTGCGGCTTGCCATCGGCCTGTGGGCGATGGCCGGCGGGCTGATGCTGCTGACGCCGTGGCCCGCGTGGATCGCCGCGATCATCGCCGTGCCCTACATCGTGCTGGCCGCGCCCTTCTGGCGCGTGACCGACGAGGAGAGCGCAGCGGCGAATCGCGGGTGGCGGCGCTTCCTGTGGGTGAACTACGTGAGCGGCTTCGTGGTCACGATGGTGAGCATTGCGTGGGCGATGGGAGTGCGATGAACGGCAGACGGATCCTCGTGACGGGTGCGACCGGCTACGTCGGGGGGCGGCTCGCGCCGCGGCTCGTCGACGCCGGCCACGAGGTGCGGGTGCTGGCGCGCGACCCCGGCAGGCTGCGCGGCGCATCGTGGGCGGACTCGGTGGAGATCGTGCGCGGCGACCTGGAGGTGCAGGACGACGTGCATCGCGCGGTCGCCGGTGTCGACGTGGTCTTCCACCTCGTGCACGCGATGGCGGGCGGCGGTGACTTCGCGCGCGCCGAGCTCGTCCAGGCGCAGCACGTCGCGACGGCGGCCAAGGCCGCGGGCGTGCAGCGGATCGTCTACCTCTCGGGACTGCACCCCGAGGGCGAGGAGCTCTCGAAGCACCTGGCCTCGCGCGTCGCGGTGGGGGATGCGCTGCTCGCTTCCGGGGTGCCGACGATCGCGTTCGAGGCGGGCATCGTGATCGGCTCGGGCTCCGCATCCTTCGAGATGATCCGTCATCTCACCGAGGTGCTGCCCTACATGCCTGCGCCGCGCTGGGTGCGCAACTTCGTGCAGCCGATCGCCGTGCGCGACGTGCTGCACTACCTCGTCGAGGCCGCCACGGTGCCGGATGAGGTGCACGGCGCGTTCGACATCGGTGGGCCGGATGTGCTGCGCTACGGCCAGGTGATGAACGGCTACGCGGTGGAGGCCGGGCTGCCGCAGCGACCGATCGCGCCGCTGCCGGTGCTGACGCCCTGGCTCGCGTCGCAGTGGGTCAACCTGGTGACGCCGGTGCCGCGCGCGATCGCGATTCCGCTGATCGGCTCGCTGCTGCACGACTGCGTCGTCGAGGAGCACCGCATCGACGAGGTGATCCCGCCGCCCGCGGGTGGCCTGATGAGCTACCGCGAGGCGGTGCGGCTCGCGCTGGCACGCGAGCAGGCGGGCGACATCGAGTCGAGCTGGCGCTCTGCCTCGGCTGCGGGCGCACCGTCGGATCCGCTGCCGAGCGATCCCGCGTGGTCGGGCTCGACCGTCTACGAGGATGCGCGCGAGCGCACCACGAGCGCTCCGCCGGAGGCGGTGTGGGAGGTGGTCGAGGCCATCGGCGGCGACCACGGCTGGTACTCGGTGCCGCTGCTGTGGAGCCTGCGCGGCATCGCCGACCGGCTCGTCGGCGGCGTGGGCCTGCGACGCGGGCGCCGTGACCCGGCGGTGCTGCGCGAGGGCGACACGGTCGACTGGTGGCGCGTCGAGCGCATCGAGCGGGGCAGGCTGCTGCGACTGCGCGCCGAGATGAAGGTTCCCGGTCGCGCGTGGATCGAGTTCCGGGTGGAGCCGATCCAGAACGGCGGTGGCGAGCGCACGCGCTACAGCCAGCGTGCGATCTTCCTCCCCAGCGGGCTCGCCGGTCGGCTGTACTGGTGGTCGCTCGTCCCGGCCCATCAGGTGATCTTCGAGGTGATGGCGGCGCGCATCGTGGCTGCCGCGGAGGCGAAGGCGGCGGAATGAGGCTCTGGTCGCTGCATCCCGCCGCGCTGGATCGGCAGGGGCTCGTCGCCTGCTGGCGGGAGGGCCTGCTCGCCCAGGCGGTGCTGGCTGGCCGCACCCGCGGCTACACCCGGCATCCGCAGCTGCAGCGCTTCCAGTGCCAGCCCGAGCCGATCGCGAGCATCGGTGCCTACCTGGCTGCGGTCGCAGCGGAGGCCGACGCGCGCGGCTACCGCTTCGACCGCGCGCGCATCGACCGCGCACCGCTCGCGGGCGACCCGGCGGCGCCGCGAATCCCGGTGAGCGAGGGGCAGCTCGCCTTCGAGCTCGCGCACCTGCGCCGCAAGCTGGTCGTGCGCAGCCCCGAGGTGCAGCTGCCCGCCGAGCCGCTCCCGCATCCGCTCTTCACCGTCGAGCCAGGGCCCGTTGCCGACTGGGAGCGCCCCGACCCGATCGTTCCGTCCGACCATCGCACTCCGGCAGAGAGGTAGCAACACCATGACCGCTTCCCAAGTGACCACACCATCCACCGCCGAGCGCATCCGCCCATGGGTCGTGCTCATCGCGCTCCCGGTGACGCTCGCGGCGGCGGCGCTCGGCTCCGGAGCGTTCGGCGGGCAGGAGGTGCAGGCGTCCTCCAGCGGAGCGCTCTCCGCCGATGCCACGCCGCTGGCGCCGGCGTCGACCGCGTTCTCGATCTGGAGCGTGATCTACCTCGGTCTGGCCGCCTACGCCATCTGGCAGGTGCTGCCGAAGCAGCGCCACGATCCCAGGCAGCGCTCCATCAGCTGGCTGGCGACCGCGTCGCTGGTGCTGAACGCCACCTGGATCCTGTGCGCGCAGGCGGGCCTGCTGCCGCTCACCGTCGTGGTGATCGTGCTGCTGCTGGGTGTGCTGGCCGCGATCTTCGCGCTGCTGCGCCGCGCCAAGCCGCAGTCGATCGTCGAGTCGCTGCTCGTCGACGGCACGTTCGGTCTCTACCTCGGCTGGGTGTCGGTCGCCACGGTCGCGAACATCGCGGCGGCACTCGCTGCAGCCGGTTGGCGCCCCGAGCCCTTCGAGCCGCTCGCGATCCTGGTGCTCGCGGCGGTCGCGGTGGTGGGTGTCGCCATCACGCTGCGCGGTCGCGGCACGATTGCACCGACGCTCGCGATCCTCTGGGGTCTCTCGTGGATCGGCATCGGCCGCCTCTACGATCAGCCCGCATCCGCCACGGTCGCACTCGCTGCGGCGATGGTGTGCGTCGTGATCGGGGCCGCGACGGTGATCGCGCGCCTCCGTCGCGTGCCGGCGCAGGCCGCGGCCATCACGGACGAGTCTCGGTCGCCAGCGCCCACGTCCTGAGGATCTGCCGTCCGCGCTCGTGCTCGAGGGCCTGCAGTCGGGCCTCTCGCCGGGTATGGTTCCGCTCCGTGACGACCGGGCAGGCAGTGGCGCGTCGCCGCGGGACACGCTTCCCGCCGTCTCGTTCAGCCAGCAGTATACTCATGGTATGACCGTCACCACCATCAAGGTTCCGGTGGCGACGCGCGACCGGCTCAAGGCGCACGCTGCGGCGTATGGCGAGCCGCTGGGCGCGCATGTCGAGCGGCTGCTCGATCTTGCGGATCGCGAATCGCGCTTCGATCAGCTGCACAGCGCGGTCGAAGCGACCGTTGGGGCGAAGCTCGACGACTACTGTCGCGAGCGCGACGAGTGGCTCGATGCCGAGCTCTCCTGAGCTGCACCCGGGGCTCGTCTGCTGGACCGAGCTCGATCCCTCGGTCGGTCGCGAGCGGGCCGGCCGGCGTCCTGTGCTCATCGTGTCGAGCCGCGGCTTCCTCAAGGTCGTCGATGCGCTTGCGATCGTCGTGCCCGTGACGTCCGTCGACCGCGGATGGCCGAACCACGTTGCGCTCGCGTCCCTCGACCGCCCGTCGTTCGCGATGACCGAGCAGCCGCGGACGGTCGCGCGAAGCAGGCTGGTCGGAGTGGCTGGGCGAGCATCCAGGGGTGAGCTGGCGGAGGTGAGGCGCTGGCTGGGCGACTTCCTCGACCTGCCTGCGTTCGCGCCGCGCAGTCACTGAGTCGGCGGCGCGGCCGTGTCAGCGGTGCTCGAACCGCCAGGGCAGCGCACCGACGTGCAGGCGGTGGCGCGGACCCTCCTCGGTATCGGGGGAGCCGTCGTAGTGCTCATCGCCGTGCCAGAGCGCCAGCCCCCGCTGCGCGTCCTGCTTCGTCTCGTACACGCGAAGCTCGTGCTCGCGCACGGCGTGCAGTGCAGCCTCGGCCGTCGGGAACGCCATGAGCGTGTCGAGCGTGATCCACGTGGGCGGGAAGAGCCGCAGGTCTCCGGCGCCGTGGCGCTTGAGCGCATCCGCAGGCCGGATCCACTCGTGCGCGTCGACCTCGCTCGGCTGCGGCACGATCTCGCCGTCGGGGGCTTCCGCAACGAAGAACCAGGTGAGGAACTTCGTGTCGAGCTGCGCGGGAGGCGACCAGTGCGACAGCGGCACGAGCGCCTCCGGTGCGACCACGAGGCCGGTCTCCTCGGCGGTCTCGCGGACCGCAGCGTTGCGCGCGGATGCCTCGGTGGCCGCGGCTCCGAGATCGGCGCTGACCGCGTCGTCGGGTGCGGTGTCGACAGGCTCGACCTTGCCGCCGGGGAAGACCCAGCCACCGGCGAAGGCGCCGCGATCAGGGCGCTGCAGCAGCAGCACTTCGATGGCGCCGGGGCCGTCGCGCAGGAGCACGAGCGTCGCGGCGGTGCGAATGTCGGTCACGCGCTCACGCTATCGCCGCATCGTCCAGGTGCTCGGATGCCTCGCCCGTCGAGGCGGGGATCGGCGCGTCAGCGACGGCGTGCAGGTCGGGCTTCTGCGCCGGCACCGCGAGCACCTCGAGCGCGGGCGCATGATCGAGCGTCGGTTCGAGCCCCTGCAGGCTCGAGAAGCGCCGCGCCTGCGTGACGACGTTGCGGTCGAGCGATGCGTTGAAGGCGTTGTATGCCTCGACGGTCTTGTTCAGGCGCGTGCCGAGCGTCGTCAGGTGCGTGCCCATCGTGCCGAGCCGCTTGTGCAGCTCGCGGCCCACCTCCAGCACACGCATCGCCTCGCCGGCGAGCTGCTCCTGCCGCCAGGTGTAGCCGACGGTGCGCAGCAGCGCGACGAGCGTCGCGGGGGTCGCCAGCACCACGTTGCGCGCGAAGGCGCGCTCGAAGAGCGTCGGATCGCGCTCGAGCGCTGCGTTGAGGAACGGCTCCGCAGGCACGAACATGACGACGAACTCGGGCGTGCCCGGCACCGCCTCCCAGTACGATTTCGCGCCCAGCTGGTCGATGTGGTCGCGGAGGTGCCGCGCGTGGGCGTCGAGCCGCTTGTCGCGCGTGGCGTCGTCGCGCGCCTCCATCGCCTCCAGGTAACCGTTGAACGCAACCTTCGCGTCGACGACGATCTGCTTGTCGCCGGCCAGGTGCACGAGCAGGTCGGGCCGCAGTGCGCCGTCGTCGGTCGCGTGGTGCGCCTGCTCGGTGAAGTCGACGTGCTCGAGCATCCCGGCGGCCTCCACCACGCGACGCAGCTGCAGCTCGCCCCAGCGTCCGCGCACCTGCGGCGCGCGCAGCGCGTTCACGAGCTGCCGCGTCTCGAGCGAGAGCTGCTCGGAGGAGGAGCGCATCGCGTGCAGCTGCTCGGTGAGGGCCGCGTTGGCCTCGGCTCGCGCCTTCTCGGCGGCCGACACCTCACCGCGCACGGTCTCGAGCGACTTCGACAGCGGCTCCACGAGCTGCTTGACGGCGGCCTCGCGCTTGGCGAGCTCTGCGGCGCCCTCGGTGGTGGAGCGGCGCAGCCGCTCCTCGGCCTGCTCGAGGAACACGGCGGAGTTGCGCTCGAGGGCGGCGCTCGAGAGCTTCGCGAACTCGTCGGCACGCCGCTGCGCATCCGCCTGCAGCTCTGCGATCGCAGCGCGGCCGCGCTCGCGCTCCTCGGCGAGGCGGTCCCGCGCCTCCGCGCGCACCTCCTCGAGCTGCGCGGCGTGGCGGCGCCCTGCCGCGTCGCGCTCGCGCTCGGCGATGGCGCGCTCGCGCTCGCGCTCCTGCTCGACGACGTCGAGCCGCCCGCGGGCAGCGTGCAGCTCGCCGCTCGCTCGCGCGGCGCCGACTCGCATGCCCAGCCAGGCACCGAGCGCGCCGGCGAGCAGCACGGCTGCGAGGGCGGTGATGACGATCAGCGGGTCCATGCCCCCCACCACACCACGGCCCACCCACGTGCGCTCGCATCCCACGCGCGCTGCGATCCGCAGCCGCGGGCCCGAAGGCATCCGGCCGCGTGAGCGCGCACCGGGCGCGACGCGTAGGGTCGGGGCATGGTCGAGATCCAGCGCATCCTCGCGCCCAACCCAGGCCTCATGACGCTTGACGGCACCAACACCTATGTGATCGGCGGTCAGGTCGTCGTCGATCCGGGCCCCGCGGACCCGGAGCACATCGAGCGGCTGGTGGCGCTCCAGCCTCGGCTGGTGCTCGTCACGCACCGGCACGAGGATCACACCGAGGCGGCGGCAGAGCTTGCCCGCTCGGTCGGCGCTGAGCTCCGAGCACTCGACCCCGAGCAGTGCTTCGGTGGCGAGCCCCTCGTCGATGGCGAGTGGATCCCGGTGGACGACGTCGAGCTGCAGGTGCTGGCCACCCCCGGTCACACCTCGGATTCCGTCTGCTTCGTCGTGCCCGACCAGGCGGTGCTGACGGGCGACACGGTGCTCGGCCGCGGCTCGACGGTGATCATGCATCCCGACGGCGCGGTCGGCGCATTCTTCGCGAGCCTCGACAAGCTGGAGGCGCTGGGCGACCTCGAGGTGCTGCCGGGCCATGGCGAACCGAGGTCGTCGATCGCCGAAGCGGCCCGCGAGTACCGGGAGCACCGCACGGCGCGGCTCGCGGAGGTGCGCGCAGCACTCCGTGACCTCGGCATGAACGCAGGCGACGCGGATGTCGCCGCCGTCACGGGCCGCGTGTATCCGGATGTCGACGACCAGATCCGCTTCGCCGCGGAGGCGTCGATGGCGGCGCAGCTCGCCTACCTGGCGACCGATACCAACACCGACACACTGCCCTCGGGCGAGAAGGAGTGATCATGACGGACGATGCTGCGATGCTGGGACTTGCCGGGAAGAACGGGTTGGTGACGGCCGCCGGCGACGGCATCGGTCGGGCGAGCGCGCTCGCCTTCGCCCGGGCGGGAGCTCGCGTGCTGATCTCCGACATCTCGGCGGAGGGACTGGATGAGACCGCCCGGCTGATCCGGGAGGCCGGCGGCGAGGTCGAGAGCATGATCGGCGATGCCTCCTCGGAGGAGGTCGCCGAGGCGATGGTCGCACGGGTCGTCGAGCTCTGGGGCTCGTTGGACTTCGCGCACAACAACGCCGGGATCGGTGCCGCGAATGCGCCGTTCGCCGACCAGGATCGAGCGGCCTGGGAGCGGATGTTCTCGGTCAACGTCTTCGGCACCATGGTGTTCATGAAGCACGAGCTTCGGCAGATGGAGTCGCAGGGTCACGGGGCCATCGTCAACACCTCCTCGATGGCGGGCAAGAGCGGCAGCCCGGGCCTGTCCCCGTACAACGCCTCGAAGTGGGCCGTCAACGGGATGACGCAGACCGCGGCGGTGGAGTACGCGGCGAAGGGGATCCGGGTCAACGCGATCTGCCCGGGCGCGACCGTCACCACCGCGCTGCGGACCTGGAAGGAGTCGTCGCCGGACGCGTACGACGCGGTGGTCGCGACGATCCCGATGCGTCGCATGGCCGAGGCCGACGAGCAGGCCGACGCGGCCGTGTGGCTGTGCTCATCGCAGGCGAGCTACATCACCGGCACGCTGCTGAACGTCGAGGGCGGCGACGGGATCCTGGGCAAGGGCTGACCGGCCCGCCCCGCCCGGCGGACGCGCTCGCGTCAGGCGGGGGCGTCCGCCGGCGCCTCGCCGCCGATGTCCGGCAGCGCGCTGTAGATGTCGTCGCCGCGCAGCAGCGCTTCGGCACCACCGTCGACGTAGATGGTCTGCCCGGTGACGTGCGAGTTCTCCTCGCTGACGAGCCAGGCGAGCACGCCCGCGACCGTCTCGGCGCTCGCGTGCCCGTTCAGCGGCATGGGCAGCTGCGCGTCGAGCATGTCCTTGTTGTCACGGATGAGCTCAGCGGTCATGGGAGTCACGACGACGCCCGGACCGACGGCGTTCACGGCGATGCCGGCTCCCGCCCAGTCAGCAGTGGGGGCGACGCGACGGATCCAGCGCGAGATGGCGCGCTTCGAGCCGCTGTAGTTGACGAAGCCGGCCTGCGGGCCCTGCGCCGCGGCGGCTCCGCCGATCTGCAGCGCCTGCTCCTCGTCTCCCGCGAGCAGCGCATCGACGAGCTCGGGGATCGTCGGCTGCAGCGACGAGAACGAGGAGGTGATGGCGACGCGAGGCGCGCTCGACTCCGCCAGTGCGGGTCGCAGCGCCTCGAGGAACTCCGTCACCCCGAAGTAGTTGATCGACAGGGTCTTCGCGATCGGAGCGGAGATGCCAGCGCACGCGACGACGACATCGACGGACCCTCCCGCGGCGTCGAGTGCGGCGTGCGCGGCAGCGGTGCGGCCGTCCGGGGTCGAGAGATCCCCGTCGATGTCGCTGCCGGCGAGGTCGACACCGACGGTGCGGTAGCCCCGCTCCTCGAGCAGCGTCTTCGTGGCCCTGCCGATGCCGGATGCGGCGCCCGTGACGATTGCGGTGCGAGCCACGGCTCAGCCGCTCTTCCGGCGGTGGACGCGCTTCTGCACGGCGGGCCCGCTGTGGGCACCCTGGACGCCGCTGGTCGGGCTCATGCCCTGCCCGTGGTGTCCGAGCTTCTTCTTCTCGAGCGCCTCGCGGAACTTGCGTCGCTGCGCGTCCTCCTGCGTCTCGCTGCCCTCGGGGGTGTCCGGAGGGGTCTGGGGCGCATCCGGCTCGGCATCGTGACTCGTCATGCGTCAACCTTGCCGTCTCCGTCGCCGGATGTCGACCCCGACCCACCCTTCGGTGGAACCGCTTCCGCCCAACGGGTCGCGGCCGGCGCTCGCCGGTCACCGCGCAGCCTCGGTCTGCCGGAGGGCAGGGATGCCTGTGGGGCCCCCGCGGCGACCGTGCGCACGAGCGTGGTGAGCCACACGAAGATGATGCCGACCACGATGACCTCGAGGCCAGCGATGCTGATGAGCGCGAACGGGCGCCAGAGCAGCAGCGCGGCAACCACCCCGATGCCGGCGCCGACGGTGGTGAGCAGCATGGCGCGCGGGGGACCGGGCATGACGATCAGGACGGCCACCGCGCTGGCGCCGAACAGCCCGAGGGTTCCGAAGGCCGCGATGCTGTGCACAAGGCGGTCGCCGCTGACCGGGAAAAACCCGACACCCGCGAGTGCCGCGCCCGTGAGCGCGAACAGCACGACCACCGCGGCGATGCGGCGCAGCGCCCCGTCGCCGAGCCAGCGATGCAGGTCGCGGCCGAGATAGGCGCCGATCGTCGCCACCAGCAGGCCCGCCACGATGAGCGTGCCGTTGAACGCCCACGCGCCGGTGCCGGTGCCGAGCTCGGAGAAGTGCCGCTCCCACCAGCGGGGATCCGCCGCCGTGATCATCGCGAAGAGCGTGCCGATCGTGAGGTAGCTGAACAGCAGGGTTGCCAGGTCATGCGTGCGCAGCTCCACCCCGGCCTGGTAGGAGAGCCAGCCGCTCGCCGCACTCGCGATGCCGGTGAGGAGCGCGCCGCCGATGGCAGGCGCCTCAAGCCCCTGCAGGCCGAGCGACAGGATCTCGCCGCCCGTGATGACGCCCATGTAGGCGACGGCGGCGAACGCCACGGTGAGCGCCACCGTCGCTGCGCGCGACACGGCGCGCTGCCACGGCGGCATCGGCACCGTCTCTCCGCGGCGGTGCAGCAGCGTGCTGAGCACGAATGCGCAGGCGGCGACGAGCGCCGCGATGCCCGCGGTGGGCTGCGTGACCGACCCCTCGCCCGTGATCGGTCGCGGATCGCCCGCCAGCGCCACCAGGCCGAAGAGCACGCCGACGCCGAACGATGCCCAGGCGGCGAGGATCGCCTGCGACTCCCTGCGGGTCGCCGGCTGCGTCTCGCGATCCGCGGTGTCGTGTCCCACACGGTCGATGCAACCATGCTTCCGGCTCGAACCGTCACGGGGTTCCTCAGCAGGCCGCTTCACGACGATGAACGCCAGCGCTCCACTCATCAGCCTATTGATCATCGATGGAGATTGCGCGATAGTCGATATATGCTTCGTTCTCCGCTCATCGTTCTCCTGCTGCGAGTCATGCTCTCTCTCGCCGCTGTCTGGCTGCTGGTGCTGCTGACCTTCTCGTTGCCCGGCGAGCTCTCCGACGGCACCCCGGATGCGTCGGTGCGAGTGCCGGTGCAGATCGTGCTCTCGCTCGTGCTGCTGAGCGTGCTGGCGGTGATCGTCTGCGTCTGGCGGCTGCTGTCGCTCATCTCGCGCGATCGACTGTTCAGCGAAGCATCGAAGCGCTGGGTCGACGTGACGGTGTGGTCGTTGTTCGCTGGTTGGGCGCTGCTGGCCGGATTCGCGCTCGTCGTCACCGGGGTGATCCTCCTCACCCCGGAAATCCGCGACCCGGGTGTCCCGATGCTGCTCTTCGGCGTGGTGGTGCTTGCGTCGCTGCCGATGCTGCTCATGGTCGTGATGCGGGGTCTGCTGCACCAGGCGACCGGCTATCGAGCCGAGCTCGACGAGGTGATCTGATGGCGATCGTGGTCCGCATCGACGTCGAACTGGCGAAGCGCAAGCTGAGCGTCGGCGACTTCGCCGAACAGGTGGGTCTGACACCCGCAAACGTCGCCGTGCTGAAGAACGGACGTGCGAAGGCAGTGCGCTTCTCGACCCTGGACGCCATCTGTCGGGTACTCGAGTGCCAGCCGGGTGACGTGCTCGAGTGGGTCGACGAGGCGCCGGACGCCTCGGCCTGACGGCTTGATCGGGATGCCGCCGCGCTAGCCTCGGCGCATGCGCACTCCCGTCAACGACTATCTCGAAGAGGTGCGCGAGACGTGCATCGCCGAAGGCGACCAGGGTGCCGTCGCCGACTACATCCCCGAGCTCGCGCGCGTCGATCCCGATCGCTTCGCGGTCGCGCTCTGCACGATCGATGGCACCGTCTACTCCGTCGGCGACGACGAGCACCGCTTCACGATCCAGTCGCTGTCGAAGCCCTTCGTCTATGCGCTCGCGCTCGCGGACCGAGGGCTCGACAAGGTGCTGGAGCACGTCGGGGTCGAGCCGTCCGGCGACGCGTTCAACGAGATCTCGCTCGAGGACAGCGGCAGGCCCCGCAACCCAATGATCAACATCGGCGCGATCACGACCCACGGGCTCGCCGGCCCCGAGGACGCGACGCCGGAGCAGAGCATGGCGCGCATCGTCCAGGGTCTCTCGGGCTTCGCGGGACGCACGCTCGAGGTCGATGAGGCGGTCTTCGAGTCGGAGCGGCAGACGGCCGATCGCAACATGTCGCTCGCGTACATGGCGCGCGCGCAGGGCATGCTCGAGGACGACCCGCGCGATGCCGTCGACGGCTACACGCGCCAGTGCTCGCTGATCGTCGATGTGCGCGACCTCGCGGTGATGGCGATGACGCTCGCGGGAGGCGGCCGCAATCCCATCACCGACGAGCAGGTGGTGCCGCCGTGGGTGTGCCGCCAGGTGCTGAGCGTGATGGCGACGTGCGGCATGTACGACGCGGCGGGCGACTGGATGAGCAGCGTCGGCATCCCCGCGAAGAGCGGCGTCTCCGGCGGCGTGCTGGGCTCGCTGCCCGGCCAGATCGGCATCGGTGCGTTCTCGCCCCGGCTCGACGCGTTCGGCAACAGCGTGCGCGCGGTGCGCGCGTGCGAGCGACTCTCGAACGACATGGGGCTGCACCTGATGCAGGTGCCTGAGGTCGCCTCGCACGTGCTCTACGACGTGGTCGCGCCCGATGATCAGGGCGACGGCACCCGCGAGGTGAAGCTGCAGGGCACCATGCACTTCGCAGCCGCCGAGGTGGCGCTGCGCGAGCTGGAGGGGGTGCCCGAGGACGATGCACCCGTGGTGCTCGATCTGTCGCGCGTCAGCTCGGCGAACCGGGTCGGCCGACGGATGCTGCTCGAGGGCGTGCGACGGCTGAAGCTGGACGGGCACGAGGTGCGCGTGGAGGATCCCAACACGGTGCTGGACGACTGACGGCCGACCGGCACTCTGCCCGGCTCACAGCAGCACCTCCTCGACGACCACGAACGGCACGGAGGCGTCGAGCTCGATGCGGCTGTAGCCGATCGGGCCCTCACCGCCGACGCGTCCCCCGTCGACCTCCAGCCACGCGTAGACATAGATCGCGTACCGCCGGCCCGGCACGGCCACGAACTCGCAGGTCACGCCCGAGCTCACACCGGCGGTGCCGCTCGTGCCGCTATCGAACAGGTAGCCCTCGGCCGACGATCGCAGGACCACGTCCACCCAGTGGTCGCGCTCCTGAAAGGCGCTGTCTGCCGCACCGGGCTTCCAGCTCTGCACCAGGATGCCGAGCGAGCAGCGCACGGTCGCACCGATCGTGGCGTGGTTGAACGAGGTGAGCGCGAGCCAGGGGATGTGCGGCCGCACGAACACGCGCGATGGTCCGAACTCCGCGGTGAACAGCATGCCAGCACCGCCGAGCGAGTACGCCCACTGGCCCCAGTAGACGCCGCATGCGCCAGCCAGCCGACCGGAGCGGATGATGGCCGGGCCGGAGGTCGTGAACGCGCTGCCGTACTGGCTGTGATCGAGCCACGAGAAGCGGTAGTACTGCCGTTCGCCGGTGGTGTCGCGGTCCGGCCCGTAGACATGCAGCAGGTCGCGCGGCTCGGGCGGCGGCTCGGGCTGCAGCAGCCCGCCGATCGTCAGGTCGAGCCCGTCGACGACCGAGTGCATGCGGATGTCGTGCAGGTCGAGCCGGAGGGCCGGATTCACACGGTCGCGGAAGCGGTCCAGGTGCTCGGCGACATGCAGCGGCACGGTGCGCCCGTCGTGCAGCTGCTCGTCGACCGGCGGCCCCGCCGCCGATCGGATGACTGCGCGACGCAAGAACGCGGTGCGGCCCATCGACGCGAGCAGCCGTTCGATCTCGGCATCATCGGTGCGGTCGGTTGACGGGTCGCTCGTGTGCATCGCGACCACTCCTGTCGGGAGTCGGTGCCTCGATCCACACGGGTCCCCGTGGGCCCGTGCGTCGGGACGGTTCGAGCATGCCACTGCTGCTCGCGAGCCGACAGACCGCATCTTGGGGCCGCCCCTGCGGGCGCGCATCGACTCAGAACGGTGCGGGATGCACGTCGGTTCGCGGCGGCGGCGCCTCGGTGAAGGTGGGCCCGGCCGGTTCGGGCACGTCGTCGATCACCTGTCCGATCGGCGAGGTCCAGCGCATGACGCCGCCCGGCAGCTGCTCGACGCGCCATCGAGTGTCGTGCTTCAGCATGTGATCGGATCGGCAGAGGTGGCCCAGGTTGCCGACGCTCGTGGTGCCGCCCTTCGCGAAGTCCTTCGTGTGGTCGAGGTCGGCGCGGAGTGCCGGTCTGCTGCATCCCGGGCCCCGACATCGGCCATCACGGCCCGCGAGCCAGCGCTGCTGCGCCTTGCTCGGCCGGTAGGAGTCGACGGTCACGGGCACGCCGGTGACGGGGTCGGTGAACAGCCGCTGCCAGGTGGTGGTGTCGGCGGCGATGCGCCGCGCGGTGTCGCGGTCGACGAGCACCATGCCGTCGAGGGCGGCCGGGAACCGCAGTGCTTGCAGCGCGGGATCCTGCTCGACGGGGTCGTGCAGCAGCTCCGTCGCGGGAATGGTGATCGCGACCTGCGCCTTGATCGGCGAGACGCCATGCAGATCCTCCGGCACGACGCCCGCCAGCAGCAGCTCCTGCAGCGCGTCGGCTCGGAACTGGTCGAACGTGCGCGGGTTGTCCTTCGGCTTCTTCCGGGCGGCCTGCGTGAGTCGATCGAGGATCGCGGCCGCCTCCAGTGCCGGCATGCGAGCGACGAGGTCGGCCATCCCGTCACCGGCCGGGAACACCTCGACCGTGCGCCGCTCGCGCGCGCACTCATGCCGCGCCTGCAGCGGCTCGGTGAGCACCTTGTCGACGATCTTCTTCGCTCGGGCAGCGAGGCGGCTCGAGCTGGTGCGCTCGGCGATGTCGACGAGTGCGTCGATCACCCGAGCCGTCTCGGTCGCAGGCACGCCCGCGTCGAGGCGCAGCGGCCTTGTCTCCTTGTCGATCACGCGCAGGTGCGAGACGGTGATTCGGCCCTCGGCCGCCGCTCGGTGCGCGGCTGGCAGCTCATGCACGAGCGTCCACGCGTCGGTGATGCGGCCGACCATGCCGCGGGTCGTCAGCCCCAGTGCGACGCCGGCCATCGCCGCGAGCTCCTGGACGTTCGAGCTCGTCTTGCCCGGCAGGTCGATCGCGCGCTGCATGTGCGCCGCCATGAGGGCTCGTCGTTCGCCCTCGATGCGCGCCGACTGCGTCTCGAGTGCGCGCAGCCGGCCGACGAACTCGTCGTCGAGGCGGAAGCGCTCGAGGGCTGCGGACTCCGGCGGGAGCGGCAGCGGTGGGATCGGCGCTCCCGACGTGGCGGCTGCCTCGATCTCCGCATCGGTCATGGCCATGAGTCGCTCGGAGAACTCGCGATCGAAGTCGTCGAGCGACTCCTGGAGCTGCGACGCCGTCTGGCCGAAGGGGTCGAGCGCTCCGGCGCGCACCGCGGCGATGTACTCCTCGCCGTCGATGCCCCAGCTGTCCATGGGCGAAGCGAACCACGGGCCACTGACACGGCGTCGAGGCTGTGGAGAACGAGCATGCGGCCGGCCACCCAAGAGGTGACCGGCCGCATCCGCGTGTCAGTGACTCAGAAGTCCCAGTCGTCGTCCTCGGTGGCCTCGGCCTTGCCGATGACGTAGGAGGAGCCCGAGCCCGAGAAGAAGTCGTGGTTCTCATCGGCGTTCGGCGACAGGGCCGAGAGGATCGACGGCGAGACATCCGTGACCGTCTGCGGGAACAGCGGGTCGAAGCCGAGGTTCATCAGCGCCTTGTTGGCGTTGTAGTGGAGGAACTTCTTGACATCCTCCGTCAGCCCGACCGGGTCGTAGAGCTCGGCGGTGTACTTCGCCTCGTTCTCGTACAGCTCGTAGAGCAGCGTGTACGTGTAGTCCTTGATCTCCGTCTGCTTTTCGGCCGGCAGCTTCTCGTACGCCTTCTGGAACTTGTAGCCGATGTAGTAGCCGTGCACGGCCTCGTCGCGGATGATGAGGCGGATGAGGTCGGCGGTGTTCGTGAGCTTCGCGCGGCTCGACCAGTGCATCGGCAGGTAGAAGCCCGAGTAGAACATGAACGACTCGAGCAGCGTCGAGGCGATCTTGCGCTTCAGCGGGTCATCGCCCTCGTAGTAGCCGACGATGATCTCGGCCTTGCGCTGCAGGTAGGGGTTCTCCTGCGACCAGCGGAAGGCCTCGTCGATCTCCTTGGTCGACGCGAGCGTCGAGAAGATCGAGGAGTACGACTTCGCGTGCACCGACTCCATGAACGCGATGTTCGTGTAGACGGCCTCCTCGTGCGGGGTGATGGCGTCGGGGATGAGCGAGACGGCGCCGACGGTGCCCTGGATGGTGTCGAGCAGCGTCAGGCCGGTGAAGACCCGCATGGTGAGCAGCTTCTCGGCCTCGTTGAGCGTGCCCCACGACTGCACGTCGTTCGACAGCGGCACCTTCTCGGGCAGCCAGAAGTTGTTCACGAGGCGGTTCCAGACCTCGAGATCCTTCTCGTCCTCGATGCGGTTCCAGTTGATCGCCTGCACGAGGTGGTTGTGCTTGTGCTGGCGCTGCTGGGCCTCGGTCTGGGTGGCGCCCTCAGAGAAGGCCTCCTGCGTCTCGACGCGCTCGGTCTCGATGACCTCGTGCGCGTCGACATCCACGGTGTCCGCGATGTCCTCGAACGCGCTCGCTGCGGTGTCCTGGGTGTCCATGTCCTGTTCCTTCATCGCAATACTGGTAGTCGAGAAATGCTCAAAGCATGCACGATACGCAACCATCCACCTCAGTGCCCTCGAGCGCCAGCTGGCGGAGGCGGATGTAGTAGATGGTCTTGATGCCCTTGCGCCATGCGGAGATCTGGGCCTTGTTGATGTCGCGCGTCGTGGCGGTGTCCTTGAAGAACAGCGTCAGCGACAGGCCCTGGTCGACGTGCTGCGTTGCCGCGGCGTAGGTGTCGATGATCTTGTCGGGGCCGATCTCGTACGCGTCCGTGAAGTACTCGAGGTTGTCGTTCGTCATGAACGGCGCCGGGTAGTAGACGCGGCCGAGCTTGCCCTCCTTGCGGATCTCGATCTTCGACGCGATCGGGTGGATCGACGACGTCGAGTTGTTGATGTACGAGATCGAGCCGGTCGGCGGCACCGCCTGCAGGTTCTGGTTGTAGATGCCGTGCTCCTGCACGAGCGCCTGCAGCTCGCGCCAGTCGTCCTGCGTCGGGATCGCCACCTCAGCGGTGTCGAAGAGCTCCTGCACGCGGGCGGTCGCCGGCTTCCACTCCTGCTGGATGTACTTCTCGAAGAACTCGCCCGAGGCGTACTTCGATCGCTCGAAGCCGTCGAAGGTCTCGCCCTTCTCCCGCGCGATGAGGTTCGACGCCCGCAGGGCGTGGAAGAGCACCGTGTAGAAGTAGATGTTCGTGAAGTCGAGCCCCTCCTCGGAGCCGTAGTGGATGCGCTCGCGACCGAGGTAGCCGTGCAGGTTCATCTGGCCGAGGCCGATGGCGTGGCTCATGTCGTTGCCGCGGGCGATCGACGGCACCGAGCCGATGTTGGACTGGTCGGAGACCGCGGTGAGCGTGCGGATCGCGGTCTCGACGGTCTTGCCGAAGTCGGGCGAGTCCATCGACAGCGCGATGTTCATCGAGCCGAGGTTGCAGGAGATGTCCTTGCCGACCGACTCGTAGTCGAGGTTGTCGTCGTAGGTCGACGGGGTGTTGACCTGGAGGATCTCGCTGCAGAGGTTCGACATGTTGATGCGACCGTCGATCGGGTTGGCCCGGTTGACGGTGTCCTCGAACATGACGTACGGGTAGCCCGACTCGAACTGGATCTCTGCGAGCGTCTGGAAGAACTCGCGAGCGTTGATCTTCGTCTTCGTGATGCGAGCGTCGTCGACCATCTCGTGGTACTTCTCGGTCACCGAGATGTCGCTGAAGGGCACGCCGTAGACGCGCTCGACGTCGTAGGGCGAGAAGAGGTACATGTCCTCGCCCTTCTTCGCCAGCTCGAACGTGATGTCCGGCACCACGACGCCCAGGGAGAGCGTCTTGATGCGGATCTTCTCGTCGGCGTTCTCGCGCTTGGTGTCGAGGAACCGCAGGATGTCGGGGTGGTGCGCCTGCAGGTACACCGCGCCCGCGCCCTGACGGGCACCCAGCTGGTTCGCGTAGGAGAAGCTGTCTTCGAAGAGCTTCATGACGGGGATGACCCCGGAGGACTGGTTCTGGATCTGCTTGATCGGGGCACCGTACTCGCGGATGTTCGTGAGGTTGAAGGCCACGCCGCCGCCGCGCTTCGAGAGCTGCAGCGCCGAGTTGATGGAGCGACCGATCGACTCCATGTTGTCCTCGATGCGAAGCAGGAAGCAGGAGACGAGCTCGCCGCGCTGCTTCTTGCCCGCGTTGAGGAAGGTCGGGGTGGCCGGCTGGAAGCGGCCGTTCACGACCTCGTCGACGATCTGCTCGGCGAGCGTCTCATCGCCGGCGCCGAGCGCCAGCGCGACGTTGACGACGCGATCCTCGTAGCGCTCCAGGTAGCGCTTGCCGTCGAAGGTCTTCAGCGTGTACGAGGTGTAGTACTTGAACGCGCCGAGGAAGGTCGGGAAGCGGAACTTGTAGGCGTAGGCGCGCTTCATGAGCGACTTGATGAACTCGAAGGAGTACTGGTCGAGCACGTCCTTCTCGTAGTACTCGTTCTCGACCAGGTAGTCGAGTTTCTCCTTCAGCGAGTGGAAGAAGACCGTGTTCTGGTTGACGTGCTGCAGGAAGTACTGGTTCGCAGCCTCACGGTCCTTCTCGAACTGGATCTCGCCGTTCGGTCCATACAGGTTGAGCATCGCGTTCAGCGAGTGGTAATCCATCGCTGCCGTCTTGCCCGTCGTCATCTCGGGCGTCACCGTTGCCATAGTGCTTCCAATCCTTCATTCACGACGCGCACGTCGTCTGCAGTTCCGAACAGTTCGAATCGATAGAGGTGCGGCACGCCGCACTTGCGGGCGATGATGTCGCCGGCAAGCCCGTAGCCCGCACCGAAGTTGGTGTTGCCCGCTGCGATCACGCCTCGCAGGTGCTTGCGGTTCTGCTCGTCGTTGAGGAACCGGATGACCTGCTTCGGCACGGCGCCAGCACCGTTGCCGCTGCCGTAGGTCGGCACGATGAGCACGTAGGGCTCCCGCTGCTCGAGCGGCGGATCCTTCGGGTAGAGCGGGATCCGCGCAGCCGGCCGGCCGAGCTTCTCGACGAATCGGGCGGTGTTGCCCGACACGCTCGAGAAGTAGACCAGGTCGACCACAGGGGCCTCCAGCACTGCCGAGGGCATGCCGATCAGGCCGCGATGATCGCCTTGATGCGGTCCGGCTGGAAGCCCGACCAGTGGTCCTCGTCGGCGATCACGACGGGGGCCTGCATGTAGCCCAGATCCCGGACGGTCTGCAGTGCCTTGTCGTCGGCGGTGACGTCGAAGATCTCGTAGTCGACGCCCTGCGCGTCAAGCGCTCGGGTCGTCATCGTGCACTGCACGCACGCTGGCTTGGAGTAGACGGTGACGGTCATCTCGACCTGCTTTCTCGGACGGGTCTGCGGTGCTGGAGGTGGTGCGCGGCCTGGGCCGGGCTCCCACCATATGTGGTGTTCGGCCGCGCGCAAGGACACAACATGGTGTGTTTCTCCACACCTGTGTCAACAAGAACTCCACAGGTGTCATTCCCGCCGCGCAATGACGCGGAAGAGCCTGTGGAGAGCCGGCAGCGGCACCTGTGCACAACCGGGGGGACGGGTTTCGCGACACGCGGGGGCAGAGTCACACCGGTGTGATTCGCGTTGCGCATGCGCCACCTCCGTCCAGGGTCGCGACGCCGTTCGACGTCGACGCTCGGCCTGCGTGCGCCCAGAGTACGATCGGCCACTGACACCGTGATGCACGCCCCAAGGTCACAAAACGATCACGGAGCGCCGCCGTGTCTGTGGGCCGCCTGAACATGCGGCATGATTAAACGACCGAACGTTCAGTCAGTTATTCGTTCGAAGCTGTGCAAGCGCCCCCAGAGCTCAAGGGAGAGTTCCATGATCCGACGTCGCAGTCGTCTGCTGACCATCACCGCCCTCTCGGCGGGTGCCCTCGTGGCGCTCACCGGCTGCGGCGGCTCGAACTTCGGCGGCGGCGCCGACCCGGGTGCCTCCGGCGACGCCGACCCCGGCGCCGAGCAGGGCCCGATCGTCATCGGTGCCGTGCTCGACATCACCGGCGTCGGCGCGAACCTCGGCGTGCCCGAGCAGAACACGCTGAACATGCTGGCCGACCAGCTCAACGAGGATGGCGGCATCGACGGCCGCGAGGTCGAGCTCATCGTGCTCGACAACCAGTCGACCGAGGACGGCGCCGCTCGCGCGACCACCGAGCTGCTCGAGAACGAAGGCGCGCACCTCATCATCGGCGCGAGCCGCACGGGCCCGAGCCTGGCGATGCGCCCGATCGTCGAGCAGGCGCAGATCCCGACCATCTCGATCGCCGCGAACGCCGCGATCGTCGAGGGATCGGAGTGGATCTTCAAGACGGCCCAGAACGACGTCGTGGTCATCGAGAACATCCTGGACGACATGGAGTCGAAGGGCTACGAGACCGTGGCGCTGGCGCGCGACGCGACCGGATTCGGCGAGGGCATCGCCGAGATGCTCACCGAGCTGGGTGCCGAGCGCGGCATCGAGCTGGTCGCGACCGAGGCCTTCGAGCCGAGCGCGACGGACTACACGGCGCAGTTCACGAACATCCGCAACGCGGAGGCCGACGCCAACATCATCTGGGGCATCACGCCCTCTGCGGGCCTCGCGCAGGCCGCCTACCGCCAGCTCGGCATCGAGGCCCCCGTCTACCAGTCGCACGGTGTCGCGAACTCGGCGTTCTTCGAGGCCGCCGGTGACTCCGCCGAGGGCGTGCTGGCACCCATGGGTCGCCTGCTCGTCTCCGACCAGCTGCCCTCCGATGACCCGCAGCTGGAGGTCATCAACGCCTTCATCGAGGACTACACGGAGGCCTACGGCACGCCCCCGTCGTCGTTCGCCGGGCACGCGTACGACGCCTGGATGATCGGTGTCGCCGCGCTCGAGGAGGCCGGCACGGACCCCGCGGCGCTCCGCGACGCGATCGAGAGCACCTCGGACTTCGTCGGCATCTCGGGCATCTTCACGATGACCCCCGAGAACCACTCGGGTCTCACGGCCGACGCGCTGATCCTCGCTGAGGCGCGCGACGGTCGCTGGAACCTCGCAGACGGCCAGTAGGAGAGGCGCTCGGTGCTCACCGACTTCCTGCAGCTGACCATCGCAGGGCTCTCACAGGGCAGCGTCTATGCGCTGCTCGCCGTGGGGCTCATCGCGACCTACACCGTCCGGCACGTCATCAACATCGCGCAGGGAGACTTCGCAACCCTTGCGGGCCTCAGCGCGATCTCGATGGTGGCCGCGGGAGTGCCGCTGCTCCTCGCCGTGGTGCTGTCGCTCGCGACGGTCACGCTGGCTTCGGTGCTCATCGAGCGACTCATCATCGCGAGGGTCAAGAATTTGACGACCCTGGTCTCGATGATCCTCACCCTCGGCGTCTCCACACTGCTGCAGGCATGCATGCTGCTCGCGTGGGGCGCCGAGGGGCGTCGGCTCACGCCGTTCCCCGGTTCTGACGTCACGCTCGGCGGCGTCAGCATCCGCTCGCAGGAGCTGTGGATGCTCGGCGCGCTCGTCGTCGTCGGCGGCGGCATCCTGCTCTTCTACGAGAAGACCCGCTTCGGCAAGGCGCTCCGCGCCGTCGCCGAGCAGCCGGTGGCCGCTCGCATCGTGGGCATCTCGCCGGCGATCGCATCGATGGTCGCCTTCGGCATCGCCGGCCTCGCCGGTGCGAGCGCAGGCCTGGCCTCCTCGCCGCTGCACCTCTCGCTCTGGTCGGCCGGCCTGCTGCTGGGGCTGAAGGGCTTCGTCGCGGCCGTGCTCGGCGGTCTCGTCTCGTTCCGCGCCGCGATCATCGGCGGGTTGCTGCTCGGCGTGCTCGAGTCGTACGTCGCCGGCTACGTCGCATCCGGATTCCGCGACGGCGTGGCGTTCCTCGTGCTCATCCTCGTGCTCATCATCCGCCCGGCGGGCCTCGTGCTGCGCCCCGTCCACTCGAGGGTGTGACCATGACCGCTCCGCTCACGCCCGCCAAGGCGGGATTCTTCTCCGGCCAGCGCGTCATGTGGCTCGGCATCATTGCCCTGGTGCTCGCGCTCGCCGCGATCCCGTTCGTCTCGTCGTCGCAGATGCTGTCGATCGCCGTGTTCGCGGCGATCTTCGCCCTGCCCGCAATCGGTCTCTCGCTGCTCATGGGGCTCGCCGGGCAGGTGAGCCTCGGTCAGGCAGCGTTCTTCGCGATCGCCGCCTACACGCACGCGATCCTGATCGAGCGCTACGAGGTGCCCGATCTGGTCGCGGCGATCGCCGCGATCGTGCTGGCCATGCTCGTTGCGCTGCTCGTGGGGCTGCCGCTGCTGCGGCTGCGCGGGCACTTCCTCGCGCTCGCGACGCTCGGCCTCGGCTTCATCGTGATGATCGTCGCCCGCGAGTCGGACTTCACCGGCCGCACGACCGGCATCTACGGCTTCGACCGCCCCACCATCTTCGGCATCTCGATCGACAACAACGGCTACTTCTTCCTGTTCGTCGCCCCGTTCGTCGTGATCGCGATGATCCTGGCGCTCAACCTGACGCGGTCGCGCGCTGGCCGCGCGCTGTCGTCGGTGAACGACTCCGAGCTGGCGGCCGAGTCGCTGGGCGTCAACACCTACATCCTGCGCCTCAAGGTGTTCGTGCTCTCGGCGGCGTTCGCGGGACTCGGCGGCGTCTTCTACGCCTACCAGGTGCGGGTCGTCTCGCCGCAGGTGGCGGAGTTCCACCTCTCGGTGGAGTTCCTGCTCATGGTGGTGCTCGGCGGACTCGGCTCCGTTTGGGGCGCCCTCTTCGGCGCCTTCATCGTCGAGCTGCTCTCCGAGGGGCTGCGCGCGCTCATCCCGGCGCTCATCCCGGGCGCGAGCGGGCAGGTGCAGCTCATCGGCTACGGCGCGGTGCTCATCCTGGTGATCCTGGTGCTTCCGGGCGGCCTCGTCGGCGCCGTCAAGCAGCTCGCGCAACGGCTGAAGCCGCGCCGCAGCGCTGCGGCCAAGCCGGTGGCCGAGCACGGGGAAGCGCCGCCCACGCGCGCCTTCAGCGCCCAGCTGCCGCGCGAGGAGGCCGCAGCGATCGACGCGGAGGTCGATGAGGCCGCTGCGTCGCTGCCGCCGATGTCGACGCCCGTCCCGGCGGGCGAGACGATCCTGCGGCTGGACGGCCTGACGAAGCGCTACGGCGGCGTCGTCGCGGTCGACGACGTCACGCTGGAGATCCCTGCTGGTCGCATCACGGGCCTCATCGGGCCGAACGGTGCAGGCAAGACCACCTGCTTCAACATGATCTCCGGTGCCATTGCGCCGACGAGCGGCACCGTCACGTTCCTCGGTCGCGAGATCCAGGGCAAGAAGCCGCATGTCGCGGCGGAGGACGGTCTCACCCGCACGTTCCAGAACCTGCAGGTGTTCGCCTCCACGGACGTCCTGGGCAACGTCTACATGGGCCGATTCCGGCTCGGGCGCGCCGGGATCATCCGCGGCATGCTGGGGCTGCAGGGCGCCGAGCAGCGACGCCACGAGGACACCGCGCGGTCGATCCTCGACGCGCTGCGGCTGGGCGACGTGGCCTCGACCCCTGCGGCCGACCTGCCCTTCGGCCGTCAGCGCATGATGGAGGTCTGCCGGGCGCTCGCGCTCGAACCTGCCCTGCTGCTGCTGGACGAGCCGATGGCCGGGCTCTCGGGTCGCGAGCGCGAGGTGCTCGCCGAGCTGCTGCGCACGCTGCGCGACGCCGGACTCACGATCGTCCTGGTCGAGCACGACGTGGCCCAGGTCATGTCCCTCGCCGATCACGTCGCCGTCCTCGACGACGGCGAGCTCATCGCCCTCGGTGTGCCGGAGGAGGTGCGCAACGATCCGAAGGTCATCAGCGCCTACCTCGGCACGGAGGTCGAGGGCGACGAGCAGGAGCTGGAACAGCTGGAGGGGAACGCATGATGCTCGAGGTCACGGGACTCGACGCCGGGTACGGTCGCCTGCCGATCCTGCACGAGATCGACATTGCGGTCGCCGCGGGCGAGATCGTCTCCGTCGTCGGCTCCAACGGCGCCGGCAAGACCACGCTGCTGCGTGCCGTCAACGGCATCATCACCCCGACGGCCGGCTCGGTGAAGGTCGACGGGGTCGAGGTGGCGGGCAAGGCGACCGAGAAGATGGCGGCGCTGGGCATGACGCACGTGCCCGAGAACCGGCTCTGCTTCCCGACGCTCTCGGTGCGCGACAACCTCATGCTGGGTGCGTGGAGCAACCGCGGCAAGGGCGATGTCGATGCGGTGCTCGAGCTCTTCCCGCGCCTGCAGCCCCGCATGGGGCAGGCGGCCGGCACGCTCTCCGGCGGCGAGCAGCAGATGGTCGCGATCGGGCGCGGGCTGATGGCTGCGCCGAAGGTGATCATGCTCGACGAGCCCTCGATCGGCCTCGCGCCGAAGGTCGTGGCCGAGATCATGCAGGTGCTCACGAAGCTGCGGGGGAGGGGCATGGCGGTGCTGCTCGTCGAGCAGAACGTGCGCGCCTCGTTCGGCATCGCCGACCGGGCGGTGGTCATGCAGCGCGGCCGCGTCGTCGTGCAGGGCACGCCCGCCGAGCTCGTCGAGATGCCGGAGGTGCGCGCGGCCTACCTGGGCGGCGCCGCCAGCTGATCGGGCCCCGGTCGCACACGCGCCGCTCAGGCGCAACGCGTACCGTGCTGTACCCCGATCACGCATGAGAAGGAGACAGCAATGGCCGACATCACCGGCAAGAAGGTCGCGTTCGTGCTCACGGACGGCTTCGAGGATTCCGAGCTCACCAGCCCCTGGGATGCCGTGCAGGGCGCGGGAGGATCCGCCACCCTGATCGCACCGAAGGCGGGCGAGGTTGAGGGCAAGAAGGGCCACACACAATCGGTGGATGCGGTGGTGGCGGATGTCGCGGCATCCGACTTCGACGCCCTGGTGCTGCCGGGCGGCGTTGTGAACGCCGATCATCTGCGGATGAACGAGGACGCCGTCGCGCTGGTGCGCGGCTTCGTCGAGGCAGGCAAGCCGATCGGCGTGATCTGCCACGGTGCCTGGATCCTCATCGAGGCTGGCGCGGTCGACGGCCGCACCATGACCAGCTACCCCAGCCTCAAGACCGACCTGCGGAACGCCGGCGCCACCTGGGTCGACGAGGAGGTCGCGACCGATCAGGGGCTGGTCTCGAGCCGCACACCGGATGACCTGCCGGCGTTCAATGCGAAGATCCTCGAGGAGTTCGCGGAGGGCGTGCACGCCTGACGCGCTTGTCAGCTCGGATGGCGCCCGTCGGCTCATGCCGCGGACGCCATCCTCGGTGCGGACGGCACCGCCGACTCGCGTCGAGCTAGCATCGGGAGTTCGTGCGGCATCGACGGACGGAGCGCCCGATGGAAGTTGTCATCACCGACGCGGCGACGATCGGCAGCCTCGTCGCCGACAGGGTGCAGGCGCTGCTGGAGCGCAAGCCCGACGCCGTGCTCGGGCTCGCGACCGGGTCCAGCCCGCTGCGGGTCTACGACGACCTCGCCGCGCGTGTGCAGAACGGTTCGATGTCGTTCTCGGGAGCGCACGCCTTCACGCTCGACGAGTACGTCGGACTGCCGGAAGGGGACCCGCGCTCCTACCGCTCGGTGATCGACGTCGAGCTTGTCTCGCGGGTCGACTTCGCACCGGGCGCCGTGCACGGCCCGGATGGCACTGCCGCCGACCTCGACGCCGCCTGCATCGACTACGAGCGCCGCATCGCCGCAGCGGGCGGCATCGATCTGCAGATCCTCGGCATCGGCACGACCGGTCACATCGCCTTCAACGAGCCCTCGTCGTCCCTGGCCTCGCGCACGCGGGTGAAGACGCTCATCGCGCAGACGCGGCGCGACAACGCTCGCTTCTTCGACGGCGATGTCGACGCCGTGCCCAAGCACTGCCTCACGCAGGGGCTCGGCACGATCCTCGACTCGCGCCACGCGATCGTGATCGCGACCGGCTCCGCCAAGGCCGCGGCCGTGCGGCAGATGGTCGAGGGGTCGGTCTCGGCGCGCTGGCCATGCACGGCGCTGCAGCTGCACCCGAAGGCGACGGTGTACCTCGACGAGGCGTCAGCCGCCGAGCTCGAGCTCACGGAGTACTACCGCGAGGTCGTGGAGCACCGCAGCGCCGTGCAGTGAACGCGGGTCAGTCCTCGTGCCAGCCGAGCGCTCGTGCAAGCTCGCCGAGGGACGCGAGGAGGCGTGCGTTGACCTCGTAGCCGAGCTGGCTCGGCAGCGCGAACAGCACGGTGTCGGCCTCCTGCACGGCCTCATCGGCGAGCAGTCGCCGTGCCACGTGCTCGGGGTCGCCCGCGTAGGTCGGGCCGCTGCGCGCCGCGCTGCCGTCGAGGCGACCGACGCCGTCCGCGCGCTGGTCGGCGAGCCCGAAGTAGCGCCGGTCGTCGTCGTTCGCGATCGGGAACGCGCTGCGGGTGACGGCCGTGCGAGGCGCAGGCGCGTGCCCCGCCGCGGCGTAGGCCGATCGATAGGCGCGCACCTGCTCGGCCTGCTGCACGTGGAAGGGGCGACCATCGTCCTGCAGCAGCAGGGTCGAGGAGAGCAGGTGGTAGCCCTGCTCGGCGGCCCAGAGTCCCGAGGTGTGGTTGCCGGCGCCCCACCACAGGCGCTCCGCCAGGCCGGGGGAGTGCGGCTCCACCCGCAGGTCGGGCGCCTGGCCGAGCTGGACGGCGAGGGCCGAGCTCGCCTGCGGCTCGCCGCGCAGCGCGCGGCGCAGGTGGGCGGCACGGGAGCGGGTCTCCTCCGACCAGCTGCCCCCTTCGCCGAGTCGCAGGCCGAAGCGCTCCTGCCCGTCGATCGCGCGCTCGGGTGAGCCGCGCGAGATGCCCAGCTGCAGCCGCCCGTTCGTGAGGAGGTCAGCGGCGCTCGCGAGTTCGGTCATCGCCAGCGGCTGCTCATAGCGCAGATCGATCACGCCGGTGCCGAGCTCGAGCGTCGTCGTGCGCGCGCCCATCGCCGCCAGCAGCGGATACGGGGCCGCGAGCGACTGATCGAAGTGGTGCACGCGCACCCACGCGCCGTCGAGCCCGGACTCCTCGGCCGCCACCGCGAGGTCGACGTGCATGCGCAGCGAGTCGCCTGCGGTGGGCACGCGAGAGCCGGGCACGTCGCGATAGTGCCCGAAGGAGAGGAAGCCGACGCGTGTGCGCATGCTCACTCGAACAGGGCGCGCGCCGCGCGCATTCCACGACCTCTCAGCCGTGCGCGGCGATTTGCACGCGGCGGACGACGGCGTGCCGCATGCTCAGCGTCATCGTACGACGCAGCGGGATGCAAACCACCCGTAATGGGTGCTATAACTGTTTCTGCACCCGCGCGACGTGGCCGGGACATCCCATCCATCACATCCCTGAGGAGCACTGTGCCCGCCACCACCCAGACCGTGCCATCGCGCGCGCCGAAGAGCCGCACCCGTACCCTGCTCGGCTCATTCGGCTTCCAGATCACCGTCGCGCTCGTGGTCGGCGTGCTGCTGGGGCTCGTGGCCCGGCAGCTCGGGCCCGGCGCAGAGGAGTCGCCGAACGCGCTCGCGGCGACGCTGGCGACGATCGGATCGAGCTATGTGACGCTGCTCAAGGCCGCTGTCGTCCCGCTCATCCTCACCGCGATCATCGCCTCGATCGCGCAGCTGCGGAAGGTGCAGAACGCCGCGCGCCTCGCCGGCCAGACACTGCTGTGGTTCGCCATCACCGCCGCGATCGCCGTCTCCATCGGCATCACGCTCGGCACCACCCTGCAGCCCGGTTCCCGCATCGACACCGGTGCGCTCGAGACGGCAGAGCCCAGCAGCGTCGGCGGCTGGTGGGACTTCCTCATCGGCCTCGTGCCGCAGAACTTCCTCGGGCTGACGGTCTCGACGCGCGTCTCCGACACCGGCGACGTCTCCTCGAGCGTCGGGTTCAACGTGCTGCAGGTCATCGTGGTCGCCGCAGCGATCGGTATCGCGGCGCTCAAGCTCGGCAAGCGCGCGGAGCCCTTCCTCGACTTCACGCAGTCGGCGCTCAAGGTGATCCAGAAGGTGCTGTGGTGGATCATCCGCATCGCGCCGATCGGCACGGTCGGCCTGCTCGGCAACGCGGTGGTGCAGTACGGCTGGGAGAAGCTCGGCACCCTCGCCTGGTTCGTCGCCGCCGTCTACCTGGGCCTCGCGATCGTGATGTTCGTCGTCTACCCGGTGCTCATCAAGACGCACGGCCTCTCGGTGCGCAAGTACTTCTCGGGCGTGTGGCCCGCGGTGCAGCTCGGCTTCGTGAGCCGCTCGTCGATGGGCACGCTGCCGCTCACGCAGCGCGTCACCGAGCGCAACCTCGGCGTGCCGCGCGAGTACGCCTCCTTCGCCGTGCCGTTCGGCTCGACGACCAAGATGGATGGCTGCGCCGCGATCTACCCGGCGATCGCCGCGATCTTCGTCGCGCAGTTCTTCGGCATCGAGCTCACGCTCATCCAGTACGTGCTGATCGCATTCGTCTCGATCGTCGGCTCCGCCGCGACGGCCGGCACCACGGGAGCGACCGTCATGCTGACGCTCACGCTGTCGACGCTCGGCCTGCCGCTCGAGGGCGTCGGCCTGCTGCTCGCCGTCGACCCGATCCTCGACATGGGTCGCACCGCGCTCAACGTCGCCGGTCAGGCGCTCGTGCCGACGATCGTTGCCAAGCGCGAGGGCATCCTCGACCAGGAGCTCTACAACGCCGACCGCGGCGACGGCCCGTTCGTCGACGACGCGGATGACGAGCTCGACGCGGATGTCGCCGACGAGACGGCCGCCTCGGCTGCCGCTGGCAACCCCGATCAGCGCCGCGAGCCCGTGCCCACCGCCTGACGGGTGCCGGGTCGCCCTGAGCGACCCGGCGCATCCATTTGCGGACCCCAATTCGCCACGCGGACCCGAGATCTCGGGTCCGACTGCCGAACTGGGGTCCGCTTGCCGTCGCGAGCCGCGCCCGCGGACGGGGCGCGCGGTCGGCGTGTGAGCAGCAAGATCGGGGGATGCGCGGTCGGGGTCGGCAGGGGCATCATCGTAGGCGGCGCCGCACGGCGCCGCACGGCACGAATGGCGCCGCACGGCACGGATGCCGCCGCACGGCACGGATGGCGCCGCACGCGCACGCACGGCGCCGCACGGCACGCACGGCGTCGCGGGGTGCGGTGCGTACACCGACGGAAGGGGTTCCACGATGGTCGAGGACGACAGCAAGCTCTCCGCTGCGGAGCGGAAGGCGCTCAAAGAGCGCACGGCCGAGCTGCGCAAGCAGTCCGGCCGCAAGGGTGGCAATAGGAAAGAGCGCGAGCTGCAGGACGCGATCGAGGCGATCGAAGCGCTGCCCGAGCCAGACAAGGCGCTCGCGCAGATGGTGCACGAGGTCGTGTCCGAGGTCGCTCCGGATCTCGATCCGAAGACCTGGTACGGCTTCCCCTCGTACGCACGCGACGGCAAGGTGCTGGTCTTCTTCCAGCAGGCCTCGAAGTTCGACGAGCGCTACTCCACGCTCGGCTTCCAGACGATCGCGAACCTGGACGACGGCGACATGTGGGCGACCTCCTACGCCGTCATGGCGGACACGCCAGACGTGCGGAAGCGCATCGCCGCGCTCGTGACGAAAGCGGTGAGCTGAGCCGCTCCGCCGGGAATGCGTCCGCCTACGAGGTGTTGTAACTTGAGTCGAGCAGGCTCAAGTTCGACACGACGATTTCGGAAGGATGCACATGGCAGCGATCTACGGCCCCATCGGCGACGGCTCCTACGAGGATTTCATCGCCCGGATGCTGCAGGGGCAGCGACTGCCCGCGCAGCGCTCGGTCGATCTCACGCGGCTGGTCTCGCGACGCATGAGCTCGGTGATCGCGACCGCGATCGAGTACGCCCGCGAGCATCACCACACCGAGGTGGATGCGCTGCACCTGCTGCACGCGCTGCTCGAGCTGCCGCAGGTGGCCGCCGCTGCAGAAGGTGCCGACGCCGACGTCGACGCGCTGCGCACCAGCATCGAGGATCGGATGCCGGCCGACGGCGAGCGCGAGACGCAGGGCCCGCCGTCGCTGACCGCATCCGCTCAGCGCGCCCTGCGCGACGCGTACCAGATCGCGCGCGCCAACGGCTCGAGCTACATCGACCCCGAGCACCTCTTCTTCGCCTTCCTGATGGCGGGCGACAGCGCGGTCGGCGCGCTGCTGCAGGAGGCGGGCATCTCGCAGGAGTCGCTGCAGCGCGCCGCGATGGAGGCCCGGCAGCACGCGGTCCAGGGCCAGGGGCAGCAGCCCTCGAAGGCCATCGACCCGAACTCAACGACGCCGACGCTCGACGAGTTCGGCATCGACCTCACCCAGCGCGCCCGTGACGGCAAGCTCGACCCCGTGATCGGCCGCGCCGACGAGATCGAGCAGACGATCGAGATCCTCTCCCGTCGATCGAAGAACAACCCCGTGCTGATCGGGGAGGCCGGCGTCGGCAAGACCGCGATCGTCGAAGGGCTCGCGCGCGCGATCGTCGAGGGCGGCGTGCCGAAGTCGCTGCACGGCAAGCGCGTCGTCGGGCTCGACCTCACCGCGATGGTCGCGGGCACCCGCTACCGCGGCGACTTCGAGGAGCGCATCACGAAGGCGATGGACGAGATCACCGCGCACAAGGACGAGCTGATCGTCTTCATCGACGAGCTGCACTCGATCCTGGGAGCCGGTGGCGGCGGCGACGGCGGCATGGACGCCGCGAACATCCTCAAGCCGCGACTGGCGCGCGGCGAGCTGCACATGATCGGCGCGACCACGTTGGCGGAGTTCCGTCGCATCGAGAAGGATGCAGCACTCACGCGCCGCTTCCAGCCGGTGATGGTCGCGGAGCCGTCGGTGGAGGACGCCGTGCGCATCCTCGACGGGCTGAAGGGCGCCTACGAGGAGCACCACCGCGTGAGCTACACCGACGACGCGGTCCGTGCCGCGGTCGAGCTCTCGCACCGCTACATCTCCGACCGCTTCCTGCCCGACAAGGCCATCGACCTGATCGACCAGGCCGGCGCACGCCTGCGGCTGCGCCTCGGCGCGAAGGTCGACGTGGATGCGCTGACGAAGGAGCGCGACCACCTCGTGGACGAGAAGCGGCAGGCCGTCGAGGCAGAGGAGTTCGAGGAGGCGATGCGGCTGCGCGACCGCATCGCAGCCATCGAGGCCGCGATCGAATCCGGCTCCGGCGAGGACGGGGTGGTCGACGAGGAGGAGATCGCCGAGGTCGTGGCGCGCGCCACGGGCATCCCCGCCTCGCGCCTCACCGAGGGCGACCGGCAGCGGCTGGCCGTGCTCGAGGATGAGCTGCACCAGCGGGTCGTCGGGCAGCACGACGCGGTCGAGGCAGTCGCCAAAGCCGTTCGGCGCTCGCGATCCGGCCTGGGCGATCAGGGTCGACCGATCGGCTCGTTCCTCTTCCTCGGCCCCACCGGCGTGGGCAAGACCGAGCTGGCGAAGTCGCTTGCCGACAGCCTGTTCGGCTCCGAGGGCGCACTCGTGCGCTTCGACATGTCGGAGTTCGGCGAGCGGCACACGGTCGCGCGCCTCATCGGTGCCCCTCCCGGCTACGTCGGCTACGACGAGGCAGGGCAGCTGACCGAGCGCATCCGCCGCCAGCCCTACGCGGTGGTGTTGCTCGACGAGATCGAGAAGGCGCACCCGGATGTCTTCAACCTGCTGCTGCAGGTGCTGGAGGATGGCCGTCTGACCGACGGTCAGGGGCGCACCGTCGACTTCCGCAACACGGTGGTCATCATGACGAGCAACCTGGGCGGTGAGTTCCTCGCCTCGAAGTCGGGCCCGATCGGCTTCCACGCCGGTGACGGCTCTGGCAGCGCTGCTGAGCTGCGAGCGAAGGTGATGGGCAAGCTGCGCGAGCAGATGCGCCCGGAGCTCATCAACCGCATCGACGAGATCGTGCTGTTCCAGAAGCTCGAAGCCGAGGAGCTGCGGCAGATCGTCACGCTGCTGCTCGACCGCGTGCGCGACCGGCTGCGCGCGCAGGATCTGGGGCTCGAGGTCACGGATGCCGCACTCACCTGGCTGGCCGAGCACGGCTACGAGCCGGAGTTCGGCGCGCGGCCGCTGCGCAGGCTCATCCAGCGAGAGGTCGAGGACCGGGTCGCCGATCTCATCGTCGGCGGGCTCGACGAGGGCACCGTGCGCGTCGACGTGGACGGCGCCGCGCTCTCGGTGACCGCGGGGACGGCCCCGTCGCCCGACCGAGCAGGTGGCGCGGCACCGGCATAATCGACCTGAGCGACCACAGGGTCGGTTGAGCGGGGGAGCGGGCATGGGCGAGCGGATCGCGGTGATCGGCGCCGGCGTGATCGGCCTGTCGATCGCGCGCGAGCTCGCAGGGCGCGAGGTCGCGGGGCGCGACATCACGGTGCTGCACGACCAGGATCCGCTCGAGACCACCTCGGCGGTGGCAGGAGCCCTGTGGTTCCCGTACGCGGCCGAGTCCTCGGCTGCGGTCGACGCGATGCTCGGCACGAGCCTGCGCCGCTTCGTCGCCATCGCGGCCGAGCATCCGGATGCCGGCGTCGATCTGCGCAGCGGCATCGTCATCGAGCGGATGAGGGATCCCGAGCGCGCCTGGACGGCCCAGCTGCAGGCGTCGGAGGTCGACCCGTCCGAGCTGCCCGACGGTGCGACGGGGCTGCGCACGATCACGCCGCTGGCCACCATGACCGAGTACCTGCCGTGGCTGCGTGCGCAGTGCGAGGCGCGCGGCGTGCGCTTCGAGCGTCGCGCGGTCGATGACGTGGATGCGCTGGCGCACGACTTCGACACCGTCATCGTCGCCGCGGGTGCCAGAGGCGGCACGCTGCTCGGGGACGACTCGAGCGTGGTGCCGATCCGGGGTCAGGTGGTGCGCGTCGAGCGACGGGGCATCTCGGAGTTCGTGCTCGACGACCAGAACCCCGCGGGGCTCGTCTACGTGCTGCCGCGCCGCGACTGCGTCGTGCTCGGGGGCACCCACGAGCCTGGCGAGACGGGACTCGAGACAGACCCCGCCGTGGAAGCGGCGATCATCGACCGCTGCACCGCGCTCGTGCCTGCGCTCGCCGGTGCTCGCATCCACTCGCGCGCGGTGGGTCTGCGCCCGGGCCGCGAGACGCTGCGCATCGAGGAGGTGCCCGGCCGGGCGATGCGCGTCGTCGCCGCCTACGGGCACGGTGGCTCTGGCATGACCCTCTCATGGGGCACCGCCCAGCGCGTCGTGGCGCTGCTCGACTGATTGCTGCCTCCCGCCGGCCCGGCTGCCCGAGGCGCAGGCCCCGCGTGACGGCTCGGCTCACGTCCGCCGCATCGCTCGGCTGGGACCTGCGCGACAGGCGTACAGTATCGGCGTTGCGCCCGCGTTCGAAGGAGCCTCATGTCGCACACCGCTCCCGCGACAGGCCGGTCTGACCGCCATGTGCGCTACCGCTGGTGGGGGCTGCTCGCGATCAGCCTCGGTGTCGCCATCATCATCATGGACTCGACGATCGTCTCGGTCGCGGTGCCCGCGATCGTCGACGACCTCGGCATCTCGAGCACCGAGATCCAGTGGGTGCAGGAGATCTACACACTCATCTTCGCGGCGCTGCTGCTGACCTGGGGGCGTCTTGCCGACAGTGTCGGACGCCGTCGGATGCTGCTCATCGGCATCGTCGTGTTCGTGGTCGCGAGCGTCCTGTGCGCGCTGGCCGAGAACGGATCGCTGCTGATCGCCGGCCGGGCGCTGCAGGGCCTCGGCGGCTCGATGGTGCTCCCCACCACGCTCGCGCTGCTGAACGCCAACTTCCACGGCCGCGAGCGGGGGATCGCGTTCGCGGTCTGGGGCTCAACGATCGGTGGCATGGCGGCCATCGGGCCGCTCGCCGGAGGTTGGCTCATCGAGCACGCCAGCTGGCGCTGGGCATTCGGCATCAACGTGCCCGTCGGCGTGCTCATCATCGTCGGCGTGCTGCTGTTCGTCGCCGAGTCGAAGGAGGCGGCGAGCGCACGGGGGCGCTTGGACCTCGGCGGCGCGCTGCTGACCATCATCGGCTTCGGCGCGCTCGTCTTCGGGCTGATCGAGGGCCGCAGCTACGGCTGGTGGTTCGCCGAGGACGCGGCGCCGTTCCGCATCGGTGAGCTCTCGCCCGTGCCCCTCGCGTTCCTGATCGCGATCGCGGCGCTCACCGCGTTCGTGCTCCTGGAGCGAGCCCGCACGGCCGCGGGCAAGGGGGTGATCCTTGACCTGTCGCTCTTCCGCATCCCCTCGTTCGCTAACGGCAACATCACGGCGCTCATCGTGAGCTTCGGCGAGTTCGGCCTCATCCTCTCGCTGCCGCTGTGGTTCCAGAACGTGCTCGGCTTCACCGCGTTCCAGGCGGGCCTGGCGCTGGTGCCGCTCGCCGCGGGCTCGTTCCTGGCCAGCGGTGCCGTGGCGCAGCTCTCGCGCCGACTCTCCGCTGTCGTGGTCGTGCGCATCGGGCTGGGGCTCGAGATCGTGGCGATCGCCGCGATCGCGCTCCTCCTCCGCCCTGACAGCACCGCGTGGCTCACGTCTCCCGCACTGTTCGTCTACGGCATCGGCGTCGGGCTCGCCACCGCGCAGCTCACCAGCGTGGTGCTGGCGGATGTGCCGGTCGAGCGCAGTGGTCAGGGCTCTGCCACGCAGAGCACGGCGCGGCAGACGGGCTCGGCGCTGGGCATCGCGGTGCTGGGCACCGCCTTCTTCAGCACGCTGCGCTTCGGCACCCAGGAGCGGCTCGCCGACGCGATCGCGATCAATCCCGAGCTGCAGGGCTTCGTCGACTCGGTGACCGCGAGCTCCGGTGGCACGATCGGGGCACTCGCCGCCGACCCGCAGGCCGCGGTGGTCGCGGATGCCGCGCGTGCGGCGATGACAGACGGCACGTCGCTGGCCGCGTGGATCGCGGTCGCCGCGCTCGTGATCGGCCTGCTGTCGAGCCTGCGCATCCGGCCCTCGTTGGAGGATCAGACGCGCGAGCCCCAGACGGCCGATCGGCCGCGTGCGGAGTGATCGGCCGCGTGCGGAGTGATCGACCCCGTGCGAAGTGACCGACCGCGCCGAGTGTGCCAGACCTCGACGGAGGCAGGCCCATGCGATCAGGGCTGCGGGTAGCCCTGACTGTAGGGCCGGTCGTTGCTGGCCTGCTCGTTCGGCGCTGCGTAGCCGGACGCATCGAAGGGCTGTGCCGTCGACGCACCGTAGCCTGAGGCGCCGAAGGGCTCTGCGGACGGCTGGCCGTATGGCTGCTGGCCGAGCGGCTGGTGGTAGGGCTGTCCGTACTGCTGCCCGTACTGCTGCTCCCCGTACGGCTGGGCGGGATCGGCGTACGTCTGCGCGACCGGGCTGCCGTAGGGCTGCGGCTGAACGTAGACGGCAGGGCCCGCACCCGCGAAGCGGGGATCGAAGCGGAGGCCCGCGGCATTCGACTCGAAGAAGCACAGCACAAGCGGCACGATGCCGACGCCGACGAGCGACAGCAGCGCGAGCGCTCCGTGGAAGTTCGCGTCCTGCAGCCGCCGCCACATTACGGCGATCGCGGGCAGGGTCAGCGCGAGCGAGACCAGCAGCACGAGACCGACCATCAGGAACATCCCACCGGTCAGGCCCGCGATCTCCTGCGGCATGCTGCCCATGCTCGCGGGATCGTTGCTCGACGCAGCAGCGCCTGCCACGACCCGCGTCATGAACACCGCCCAGACGATCCAGAACGGGATCTGCACGGCGAACGAGACGAGCGTGGTGAACAGCATCGCCCACCAGAACTCGCTGCGGCTCGCGCGACCCGAGAAGTGCACGTATCCGCGGAAGAAGCGGGCGACGGCCTGGCCGAACGAGGCGCCGTGCAGCGGCTGCCCGATGGGGACCGCGGTCGAGATGCTCATGCACTCATTGTCCCCCATTGGGGGACATGCTCTGACCGCTCGGCGAGCACATCTGCCCGACAGCACGGATTGCCGGCGCAGCCGGCACGGGATAGACCCGGCTCAGGCGCGCCCGGTGAAGTCAGGCGTGCGCTTCTGCTGGAAGGCGGCGAAGCCCTCGCGGAAGTCGGCCGTCTGTGCGAGCTCGATCTGCGCCGCATTCTCGGCCTCGACCGAGCGCCACAGCCCGTGCCGCTCGTCGCGCAGGCCGCGGACGATCTCCTTCGTCGCGCGGAATGCCAGTGTCGGCCCCTTCGCCGCATGGAGGGCTGCGGCGCGCGTCGCCTCCAGCACCTCGGCATCCGGGAACGCCTGTGAGAAGAGGCCCGCGGCGACCGCCTCGGTGCCCGACAGCAGCCGGCCGGAGTAGATCAGGTCGAAGGTGCGGTGCGCGCCGAGCCGCTCGAAGAAGAGCGCGTGACCGCCGGAGTCGAGGGTCGCGCCCAGCGCCGCGAAGGGGCTGCCGAGCTTCGCCGACTCCGCGACGTAGACGACGTCGGTGGCGATCAGCAGCCCGAGCCCGATGCCGAGGCAGGCGCCATGAGCGACCGCGAAGGTCGGTGCCGGGAAGGCCGCCATCTGCTCGAGCACTGGCTGCAGCGATTCGCGCAGGAAGCCCGCCGCGTCGTCGGTGCGCGGATCGACCTGCGAGATGTCACGGCCAGCGCAGAACGCCTTGCCCTCGCCTCGCAAGAGGAGCGCGCGGACGCCGGCGCGCTCGGCCTCCGTGTACGCATCCGCGAGCGCCTGCAGCGCGGATGCGTCGACTGCGTTGCGCCGCTCGGGTGCGTGCAGCACCACCTCGGCGACATCGGCGTCGATGGTCAGCTCGATCATGGGACTCCTTCGTTGCGCGGTGAGTGGTCTCGAGCAGCCTCCTGCGGACGCTGCCGACCGTGAGCGGATCAGACGTCGTAGTCGACGACGACCTTCTCGCTGCCGTCCTTCGGATGCGACTGGCACGTGAGCACATAGCCGCGCGCGATCTCGTCGGGCTCGAGCGCGTAGTTCTCGGTCATGCTCACGCTGCCGGAGACCACCTTCGCGCGACAGGTGCCGCAGACGCCGCCCGCGCACGCGAACGGCACGTCGGGTCGCACGCGCAGCGCCGCGTTGAGGATCGACTCGCGCGCCGACACGGGGCTCTCGACCTGCGAGGACTGGCCGTCGAGCGTGAAGTCGAGCGCCCAGGTCTCCTCCCCGGCCTCGACCTGCACGGGACGGCCGCGGTCGCCGCCGGCATCGACCGGCTTGCCGGTGGTGAACAGCTCGTAGCGCACGTGGTCGGCCTCGACTCCGGCCTCCTCGAGCACGTCGCGGCAGAGCTGCACGAGCTCGAACGGCCCGCACAGGAACCACTCGTCGACGGTCTCCGGTCGGATCAGCTCGGCGAAGATGCGCTGGAGCCGCTCCTGGTCGAGGCGGCCCGACATCAAGGGCGCCGCACGTTGCTCGCGCGAGAGCACGTGGTGCAGTGCGAGCCTCGACGGATAGCGATCCTTGAGGTCGGCGAGCTCCTCGATGAACATCACGTCGAGCGTGGAGCGATTCGAGAACAGCAGCGAGAACGTGGATGTCTCGGAGCGCGACAGCACCTGATGGGCCAGCGCCATCATGGGTGTGATGCCGCTGCCGGCGGCGATGCCGACGACGTGGGCGCCGTCGACGTCGTCGAGCGCCGAGGTGAAGGTGCCCTGCGGGCTCATCACGTCGATGCGGTCGCTGGCCTGCAGCTCGCTGTTCGCCCAGGTGGAGAATCGCCCGCCCAGGTCGCGCTTGATCGCCACAGAGATGGCACCGGGCGTCGGCGGGCGACAGATCGAGTAGGAGCGGCGCATCTCGTGGCCGTCGATGGTGGCGCGCAGCGCCAGGTGCTGGCCCGCGACGTAGCCGAAGGCGTCGTGCAGCTCCTCGGGCACCGCGAAGGTGACCTCGACCGATTCGGCGGTGAGTGGTCGCACGTCCGCGACCTCGAGCGAGTGGAACTGTCCGCGCTTGCGCGACGACCCGACGCCCAGGCCCATGGACCCCAGATTCACGGCGGCCACGTCAGTGCACCTTGAAGTGGTCGAAGGGCTCGAGGCACGCCAGGCACTCGAAGTGGCTCTTGCAGGCGGTCGAGCCGAAGCGCGACACCTCGCGGGTGCGGAGCGAACCGCAGCGGGGGCATTTCACACCGATCATCACGGGGATCGGGCCGGAGCGCTCGCCGGCGCGATGCATGGGCGGGGCGATGCCGTACGCGGAGAGCTTGGCCTTGCCGGCCTCGCTCATCCAGTCGGTGGTCCAGGCGGGGGAGAGCGTGAAGTCGACGGTCACGTTGCGGAAGCCCGCAGCCGTGAGCGAGAGCAGCACGTCGTCGCGCATCTGGTCGATGGCGGGGCATCCCGAGTAGGTGGGGGTGAGCGTGACGCGCACGTCGTCGCCGTCTGCCGCGACCTCGCGCAGCACGCCGAGATCCTCGATGGTCAGCACCGGCACTTCGGGGTCGAGGACGGCGGCGGCGATCTGCCAGGCCTCTTGCTGGCGGGTGGTGTCGGTCTGGCGGGTCACCACGATGCCCCCGGGTGCGCGCGGGCGAGCACCTGCATCTCGGCCAGCAGCGGCCCGAGGTGCGTCGAGTGGGTGCCGAAGCGGCCGCCGCCGGAGGACTGCCCGATCTTCTTGTTGGTGAAGTCGGCCTCCGTGATCTCCGCCTCCGCGAGCACCGCGTTCCAGACCTCGTCGAAGCCGGCACGCAGGCTCGATGGCCGTGGCACGACGCCCTCGAGCCGATCGTGCAGCTCGTCGTCGCGGAACAGCTCGTCGGTGTATGGCCAGAGGTCGGTGAGCGCCACGAGCATCCGCTCGCGCGACAGCTCGGTGCCGCCCGCGAGCCGCAGCGTCCACTGCACGGCGTGATCGCGGTGGTACGCGACCTCCTTGACCGACTTCGCAGCGATGGCCGCGAGCGACGGATCGCTCGACTGCGACAGCGCGGTGTAGAGCTCCTGCATCCAGATCGCGGCGATGAGGCCGCGCGCGATCGTGTGCGCGAAATCGCCGTTGGGCTGCTCGAACAGCCAGGCGCTGCGGAACTCGGGCTCGTCGCGGAAGTAGGCGAGGTCGTCCTCGGAGCGGCCGGATGCGGTGCCCGCGTAGTGCAGGAGGCTGCGCGCGTGGCCGAGCAGGTCGAGGGCGATGTTGCCGAGCGCCATGTCCTCCTCGAGCTCCGGGGCCCGGGAGATCCACCAGCCGAGGCGCTGCGAGAGGATGAGAGCGTCATCGCCGAGGCGCAGCGCGAACTCCGCCACGTCGTCACTCGCCGTGGCCGCACCATCACCGGAGAGCTCCGCCGCCAGGTCGAGCTCGTCGACGCTGACATCGCCGTGCGCGTCGGCCGCCTCGGCCTCGTACTCGGCGTTGACCGCGGCGGCGTCGCGCTGCCTCGGCTGCGCGCGCTCGCGCGGAGCGTCGGGCTGCGGCTCGGCGGCGAGCTCTGCATCGTTGAGCTGCGCGTTCACAGGTGGGGGACCTCCGCGCTCTTCTCGTAGTACTTCGCGTGGCGGTAGTTCTTGCCGGCGGGGCTCTCGAAGAAGGCGCCCTTCTGATCGGGGTCGCTCGTGGTGATCGCGGTCGAGCGCGCCACCCACACCGAGACGCCTTCATTGCGCCTGGTGTAGAGGTCGCGCGCGTTGCGCAGCGCCATGTCGTCGTCGGGCGCGTGGAGCGATCCGACGTGCACGTGGCTGAGGCCGCGGTTGGCGCGCACGAACACCTCGTACAGCGGCCAGCCCTCGCCGGCGACGTTGCCGGGTGTTGCCATCTCGTGTCCTCTTCTTCGTCTCGGTGTCAGTCTGGATATGTCACGAAGTGCGCGATTGCGCAACGGATGCGCGCCGTTCGCGACAACTCTGTCGTAAGGCGTCTCAAGCGGCGATGCGGTCGCGCGCGGCCTGCTTCTCGGCGTACGCCGCAGCGGCGTCGCGCACCCACGCGCCGTCCTCGTGCGCGTCGCGGCGGTGCTGGATGCGCTGCGCGTTGGCGGGGCCGCGGCCAGCCAGCACCTCGTTGAACTCGGTCCAGTCGATCTCCGACATGTCCCACGCTCCGCGCTCCTCGTTCCAGCGCAGGTTCGGGTCGGGCAGCGTGAGGCCCAGCACCTCGGCCTGCGGCACGCACATGCCGACGAAGCGCTGACGCAGCTCGTCGTTCGAGAAGCGCTTGATCTTCCACGCCATCGACTGCGCCGAGTTCGGCGACTCGTCGTCGGGCGGGCCGAACATCATCAGGCTCGGCCAGTACCAGCGGTTCACGGCGTCCTGCGCCATCTGGTGCTGCGCGGGCGTGCCCTGGCTGAGCTCGAGCAGGATCTCGAAGCCCTGCCGCTGGTGGAACGACTCCTCCTTGCAGATGCGCACCATCGCGCGTCCGTAGGGGCCGTAGGAGGCACGGCACAGCGGCACCTGGTTGCAGATCGCGGCGCCGTCGACGAGCCATCCGATCGCCCCCATGTCTGCCCAGGTGGGCGTGGGGTAGTTGAAGATCGAGGAGTAGCGGGCACGCGACTCGATCAGCTGCTCCGTCATCTCATCGCGGCTGATGCCGAGCGTCTGCGCGGCGGAGTAGAGGTAGAGCCCGTGGCCAGCTTCGTCCTGCACCTTGGCCATCAGGATGGCCTTGCGCTTGAGGCTCGGTGCGCGCGAGATCCAGTTGCCCTCCGGCTGCATGCCGATGATCTCGGAGTGCGCGTGCTGCGAGATCTGCCGCACGAGCGTCTTGCGGTAGGCCTCCGGCATCCAATCGCGGGGCTCGATGCGCTGGTCAGCCTCGATGATGGCGTCGAACTGTGCCTGCGCCTCGTCGCGCTCTGCATCGGTCATCTCGTGCTCGCCATGGCGAGCGGCTGCGTCTGGTGTCGTCAGCGTCATCGTCGACTCCTCCTCGTCGCGTCCGAGCACGAATTAGTGACCGAACGTTCAGTAAGTATATACTGGCGGGATGCGGACCTGCAATGGGCCCGGATGACACCGAACGCAATGGAGCGTGCATGCCGCTGCAGACGACCAGGGACGAGACCTGGCTGGCCACGATCATGGCCGAGACCGACCGCGCGAAGGTCGCCTTCGGGATCGAGATCGCCGAGCTGGAGCGGGGCCGCGCGGTCCTGACGATGCCGGTCACCGACACGATGGTGAACGGCTTCGGCATCACCCACGGGGGCCTGGTGTTCACGCTCGCAGACACCGCGTTCGCCTACGCGTGCAACGAGGATGCACACGTCACGGTCGCGTCCGGCGCCGACATCACCTTCGCGAAGGCGACGCACGCGGGTCAGACGCTCACCGCCACCGCCGAGCGGCGCTGGAAGAGCGGTCGCAACGGCATCTACGACGTGTCGATCGTCGACGAGACGGGGGAGACGGTCGCGGAGTTCCGCGGGCGCTCGTTCACCACCAACCGCACGGCACCCGCGGCGCCCGAGGGCGCCGGCGGTCCCGCCTGACCCGCCAGGAACTGGAGCAACGATGCCCACCGAGCCCATCGCATCCGACCACCTTCTCGACGCGCAGGATCTGCGGGACGAGGGCGAGCGCCTCTCGCTCGACGAGCTGCGCGCGCTGCAGCTGACGCGCCTGCAGCAGACCGTGCGGCACGCCTACGCGAATGTGCCGACCTACACGCGCAAGTTCGACGAGGCCGGGGTGCACCCGGACGACATCCGGGAGCTCTCCGACCTGCAGCGGCTGCCGTTCACGACCAAGGACGATCTGCGCGAGTCGTATCCCTTCGGCATGTTCGCGGTGCCGATGGAGCAGGTCGCGCGCATCCACGCGTCCTCCGGCACCACCGGGCGGCCGACGGTCGTCGGCTACACCAAGGACGACCTCGACGTGTGGGCCGATGTCGTGGCTCGTTCGCTGCGGGCCGCGGGCGTGCGCCCTGGCATGAAGGTGCACAACGCCTACGGCTACGGCCTCTTCACCGGTGGGCAGGGTGCGCACGCGGGCATCGAGCGGCTGGGCGCGACCGTGATCCCGGTCTCCGGCGGGCAGACGGCGCGGCAGGTGCAGCTGATCCGCGACTTCGAGCCGGATGCGATCATGTGCACGCCCTCCTACCTGCTGACGATCGCGGATGCGTTCGAGGATGTCGGGCTCGACCCCCGCGAGACCTCCATCAAGGTCGCCATCTGCGGGGCGGAGCCGTGGACGAACGAGATGCGGCTCGAGCTCGAGCGCCGGATGGGCATCGACGCGGTCGACATCTACGGCCTCTCGGAGGTCATGGGGCCGGGCGTCGGCAGCGAGTTCGCCTCCACCAAGGACGGGCCGACCATCTGGGAGGACCACTTCCTGCCGGAGGTCATCGACGGCGACACGGGCGAGCAGCTCGGCGACGGCGAGACGGGCGAGCTCGTGTTCACGTCGCTGACCAAGCAGGCGTTCCCGGTGATCCGCTACCGCACCCGTGACCTCACGCGGCTGCTGCCGGGCAGCGCGCAGGCGACGATGCGGCGGATCGAGAAGATCACGGGGCGCAACGACGACATGATCATCCTGCGCGGCGTGAACCTGTTCCCGACGCAGATCGAGGAGATCGCGCTCGACATCGAGCACCTGACGCCGCACTTCGTGCTCGAGCTCACGCGGTCTGGCCGCATGGACGAGCTGACCGTGAAGATCGAGCCGACCGCGCACGTGCCGCACGAGGTGTCGGAGGCGGCGGCCCACATCCTGCGCGTTCGCATCAAGGAGCGGATCGGCACCTCGGTGCGGGTGCAGGTCGTGGCATGCGGGTCGCTGCCGCGCTCGGAGGGCAAGTACAAGCGCGTCTACGACCTGCGCGACAAGTGAGGAGAGCGCAGGTGCGCCGCCCCGTAGGTCGAGGAGCGCTCGCCGGAGGCGTGTGCGTCACGAGGCCGGTGCGCTCCTCCGTAGGTCGAGGAGCGCTCGCCGGAGGCGTGCGCGTCACGAGGCCGGTGCGCTCCTCCGTAGGTCGAGGAGCGCTCGCCGGAGGCGTGCGCGTCACGAGGCCGGGATGCAGCATCAACGCGTCGCGCCCCGGTGACGCTGGGATGATGGTCCGATGACCGCCACCGAGCCCGTCGCCCGTCGCGGCCGCCCCGGCTACGACCGCGACTCGATGCTCGAGGTCGTGGTCGAGGCCTTCAACGAGCGCGGCTACGACGCGACCTCGCTCGGCGTCCTCGCTGCGCGACTCGGACTGTCGAAGTCGGCGATCTACCACCACTTCGACTCCAAGGAGCAGATGCTCGAGGTGGTGCTCGGCAAGGCGCTCGACGCGCTCGACGATGTCTTCGACGCGCCGGAGGCGACGTCCGGACCCGTACGGGACCGCATCCGCTACGTCGTGCGCGGGGCAGTGCTCGTGCTCGCCGAGCGCAAGCCCTACGTCACCCTGCTGCTGCGCCTGCGCGGCAACACCGCCGTCGAGCGCGCGGCCGTCGAGCGACGACGCGCCATCGACGCGAAGATGCGCACGCTGTTCGAGCTCGCTCGCGATGAGGGCACGCTGCGCGGCGACATCGACCCCCGTGTCGCCGAGCGCCTCACCTTCGGCATGGTCAACTCCACCGTCGAGTGGTATCGCCCCGAGGGCCGCACCACGCCTGACGAGCTCGCGGATGCCGTGCTGGCGTACGTCGACGCTGGGCTCATCGCGCGCTGAGCTCAGCGCGCACGCTCGGGCTCGCACGCGACGTCGGTCGCGATCGCGCACTCGTGCGCTCGCCGCAATATTGTTATCAAATCGTGATAATGCTGTAGAGTCGTGATCTTGAACCACGAAGGACGGCCGTCGTATCCGCCCCGAGAGTCCTTCGTTCCATCGAATCGATACCCTCCGGTCGGGCGGTCGCATGCGCAGCGCGCGTGCGAGACGGGGCTGTGGAGTTCATCTTGAGCAAGCAGAACAACACCATCGGCACGCGTCGCTCGAAGCGAGTCCTCGGCGGCATCGTCGCCACGGGCATCGCCACCGTCGCGGGCGTCGTGCTCGTGCCGACGACCGCGAACGCCGCATCCGGATCGACGTGGGACGCGCTCGCGCAGTGCGAGTCCGGCGGCAACTGGTCGATCAACACCGGCAACGGCTACTACGGCGGCCTGCAGTTCTCGCTGTCGACGTGGCAGGCCTACGGCGGCTCGGGCAACCCGGCCGACGCCTCGCGCGCCGAGCAGATCCGCGTCGCCGAGAACACGCTCGCCGGCCAGGGCTGGGGCGCATGGCCGACCTGCTCCGTGCGCATCGGCGCGTCGGGTTCGGCTGAGCCGAGCAGCACGCCTGTGCAGCAGACGCAGCAGGCAGCGCCGGCGCCGAGCTCGAGCAGCCAGGGCTCCAGCAGCCAGGCTGCCGCTCCCGTGCAGGCAGCACCCACGCAGGCCGCGGCCGCTCCCGCAGCCCAGCCGGCGCCTGCCGCGCAGGCTCCGACGCTGCAGCTGCCCGATGTCGAGCCGGGTGACGAGCGCTACACGATCGAGCCGGGCGACACGCTCTTCGAGATCGCAGAGGCACTCGAGGTCGACAGCGGCTGGCTCGGCATCTACGCCGTGAACCAGGACACGCTCTCGAACCCCGACCTCATCATGGCCGGCGCGGAGCTCATCCTCCCCGCCGAGTAGCGAGGCAACGCGAAGCGGGGGTCCTGCGGGACCCTCGCTTCGTCGCGCGCGCTCGCTTTCGGTACGAAGCTGCCGCGGTGCGCGCGCCGAGACGACACATCCGTACCACCAGTCGTCGCGTCCGCTCGCGGCGTGAGCGCCACCGGTACAGATGTGCCGCCTGGGGCCGGTCGAGGCGGCGGTTCGGTACCGGTCGCCACCGCCGCCGGCGCCGGCGCCCGGTGTCCGGTACCGAATCGTCGCCCGGGATGCCGTGAGGCGGCAACTCGGTACCGGCCCCGCGGTCAGGCGTCCGGCTGCGTCTTCGCCACATACGTCAGCAGGTCGTACTGTGCGACGATCTCGTCGTGCTGGTTCGTGAGCACGGCATCCCAGCGCACCTCGCCGTACTCGTCGGTCTCGCGCGGCGTGATCTGCTTCGCCGTGAGCGTCACCCGCATCGAGTCGCCGGGGGAGACCGGCGTCATGAACCGCAGGTGCTCGAGACCGGTGTTCGCGAGCACGGGGCCCGGCGCGGGCTCCACGAAGAGCCCGGCCGCGAACGACAGCAGCAGGTACCCGTGCGCGACGCGACCCGGGAAGAACGGGTTCGCCGCCGCTGCCTCCTCATCCATGTGGGCATAGAAGGTGTCGCCCGTGAACTCGGCGAAGTGCTCGATGTCGTCGAGCGTGATCTCGCGCGCCTCCGACTCGACGCGGTCACCGATCTTGAGCTCGGCGAGGGACTTCCGGAACGGGTGCGGAGGCTCGGTCGACGCCGGAGCCCCGGCGTGCCAGACCCCCGTGACCGCCGTCAGCATCGCGGGCGAGCCCTGAATGGCCGTGCGCTGCATGTGGTGGAGCACCGAGCGGATGCCGCCGAGCTCCTCACCGCCGCCGGCGCGACCCGGTCCGCCGTGCACGAGCATCGGCAGCGGTGAGCCATGGCCCGTGGACGCGCGCGCGTCGTCGCGGTCGAGCAGCAGGATGCGGCCGTTGTGCGCCGCGATGCGCCGCGTGAGCTCGCCCACGAACGCGCCGTCGTGCGATGCGACGGAAGTCACGAGCGAGCCACCGCCGCGCGCGACGAGCTCTGCGGCCTGCTCCGGGCTGCCGTACTCGACGAGCGACGAGACGGGGCCGAACGCCTCGACCGAGTGCAGTGCCTCCGCCTCGGCGTCGGTGAACGCGAGCAGCGTCGGCGCGACGAACGCGCCATCCTCCGCTGCGCCCATCGAGCCGTCGGCCAGCCGCACGGTGCCGGCGTCGCCGCCGACCACGACGCGCCCGCCGCCCTCGCGCAGCTTCATGACCTGCTGCAGCACCTCGTCGCGCTGCTCCGTGGAGGCGAGCGGGCCCATCGTGACGCCCTCGCCGCGCGGGTCGCCGAGCACGACCTTCGCGGCGATGCGCGCCTCGACGGCCGCAGCGACGGCATCCGTCATGCCCGTCGGCACGATCGCCCGACGGATCGCGGTGCACTTCTGCCCGGCCTTCGAGGTCATCTCGGTCACGAGGCCGCGCACGAAGGCGTCGAACTCGGGCGTGCCGTCGACGGCATCCGGGCCGAGCACCGAGGCGTTGATCGAGTCGGTCTCGGCTGTGAAGCGCACGCCGCGGGCCTGCACCGCGTCGTGGCGACGCAGCGCATCGGCGGTGGAGGCGCTGCCGGTGAAGCCGACGGTGTCGCCCAGCTGCAGGTGGTCGAGGAGGTCGCGGGCGGAGCCGTTGACGATCTGGATCGCGCCGGCGGGCAAGAGCCCCGACTCCGCGAGGATGCGCACCATGTGCTCGGCCACGAAGCCGGTGGGGGTCGCGGGCTTGATGATGGTCGGCATGCCGGCGAGGAACGCGGGGGCGAGCTTCTCGAGCGAGCCCCAGACCGGGAAGTTGAATGCGTTGATCTGCACCGCGACACCGGGCAGCGTCGTGCAGATGTGCCGGGCGAGGAACGAGCCGTCCTTCGAGAGCGGCTCCACCGCGCCGTCGAGGTAGACCGTCGACTGCGGCATCTCCCGCCGGCCCTTCGACGAGTAGGTGAACAGCACGCCGATGCCGCCGTCGATGTCGACCCACGAGTCTGCCTTCGTGGCGCCCGACCGGTAGCTGAGGTCGTAGAGCTCCTGCTTGCGCTCGGTGAGCGCGATGGCGAACTGCTTGAGCAGGATCGCGCGCTGGTGGAAGGTCAATGGCGCGAGGCTGTGCTGGCCGATCGTCCGGGCGTGCTCGAGGGCGGCAACGGTGTCGAGGCCGGTGGCGCTCACGCGCACGACCTCCTCGCCGGTGCTCGCGTCGCGCACGACGGTCGCGTCGCTCACGTCGGTGGGCTCCCACCAGGCGTCCTGGATGTAGCTGGGCAGCAGTCGGGTCTCGCTCATCGGTTGCTCGCTCTCGGTCGGGGCTGATGCACAACGCAAGCCCGGGGTGTGGTTTCTGCGGTGCTTTGGGTCGGCGGCGTCGCTGCGCCGCGGCGGCCGGTCAGTCGGTCCAGTCGTAGAAGCCGCGGCCGGACTTCTTGCCGAGCCGGCCGTCGGCGACCATGTCGCGCAGCAGCTGCGGCGGGGCGAAGCGGTCGCCCAGGTCGCGGTGCAGCTGCTCGGCGATGCCGAGTCGCACGTCGAGGCCGACGATGTCGGTGGTGCGCAGCGGCCCCACCGGGTGCTTGTAGCCGAGCTCCATTGCGGCATCGATGTCGCCGGGGCTCGCGACGCCCTCCTCGACCATGCGGATGGCCTCCAGGCCGATCGCGACGCCCAGCCTCGAGCTGGCGAAGCCGGGGGCGTCATGCACGGTCACGGGCGTCTTGCCGATCGCCTCGACCCACGCACGCGCATCGTTCGCGAGCTGAGGCTCGGTCGCCTCGCCCAGCACGATCTCGACGAGCGCGGATGCGGGGACCGGATTGAAGAAGTGCAGTCCCAGGAAGCGCTCTGGCCGGTCGAGACGAACGGCCAGTCGGTCGATGGAGATGGAGGAGGTGTTGCTCGCGAGCGTCGCGCGCGAGCCGAGCACCGCCTCGACACGAGCCAGCGCATCGGCCTTCAGGCCCTCGTCCTCGGGCACCGCCTCGATCACCAGGTCGCTCTCGTCGAAGGCGCTGACGTCGAGCGCAACCGCGATGCGCCCCTCGAGCTCGACGAGCGACTCCGACCAGCCGCGCTCGACGCTCTTGCGCAGGCTCTGCGTCACGCGCTCGCGAGCGGCGTCGGCCGCGGCAAGGTCGCGCTCGACGACGACGACCTGGCTGCCAGCGAGCACGAACGCGTGGGCGATGCCCGCGCCCATGCGTCCGCCCCCGAGCACGCCGACGCGCTCGGGGGCGCCGGCGCCCACCACGGCATCCGTCTGATCGTTCATCGGTTGCGCCTCTCGAGGAAGTCGGTCATGCGTCGCATCTTCTCGTCGCTCTCGAACAGCACCGACTGCTCCTGCAGCTCGAGCTCGGGATGGGCGCTCGCGGGCGCGAGCAGGGCCCGCTTCGTCGCCTGGGTGGCGGCGGGATCGAGCTTCGCGATGCGCTCGGCGAGCGCGGTCGCGTGCTCGAGCGCGGCATCCGGTTCGAGCACGGCGCTCACGAGGCCCGCGGCGAGGGCTTCGTCGGCGTCCAGGATGCGGCCGGTGAGCAGGATCTCGGCGGCACGCGCGTCGCCGACGATCTGCGGCAGCCGCCAGGTGGCGCCGGCGGCGGCGATGATGCCGAGGCCGGTCTCGGGATTGCCGATCTTGAGCGTCGGCGTGCCGATGCGGATGTCTGCGGCGTAGGCCAGCTCGGCGCCGCCGCCCAGGGCGTAGCCGTCGATCACGGCGATCACGGGCATGGGGAGGGCGCGGATGCGCTGGAAGCAGCGCGTGTTGATGCCCTCGAGCGCGTCGGCGGCGCGCCGCTCGCGGAGCTGCGCGATGTCGGCGCCCGCGGCGAAGGCGCCGCCTGCACCGGTGAGCACGAGCGTGCGGTGCTCGACCTCGAGACGGGCGCAGAGCTCGTGCAGCGCATCGACGAGCTCCTGGTCGATGGCGTTGCGCTTCTCGGGCCGGTCGAGGGTCGCGAGCACGTGGGTGTCGTGCTCCTCGATCCGCAGCGTCTCGCTCACACGCGCTCCAGGATGATCGCCGTGCCCTGGCCGACGCCGATGCACATGGTCGCGAGGCCGCGATCGGCGCCCTCGCGCTCCATGCGGCCGAGCAGCGTCACGACCAGTCGCGATCCGGAGGAGCCGAGCGGGTGGCCGAGGGCGATCGCGCCACCGTCGGCGTTCACCACGCTGTCGTCGAGCCCGAGCCGGCGGATGGTGCCGATCGACTGCGTCGCGAACGCCTCGTTGAGCTCGATCGCGCCCAGGTCGCCGATCTGCAGCCCGGTGCGGGCCAGCAGCTTCTCGGTCGCCGGCACGGGCCCGAGCCCCATGATCTCCGGGGCGAGACCGACGCTCGTGCCGCCGACGACGCGCGCCCTGGGGGTGAGCCCGAGCCGCTCGACAGCTGCGTCGCTCGCGACCACGATCGCCGAGGCGCCGTCGTTGAGGCTGGATGCGTTGCCGGCGGTGACCACGGATCCCCCGGTCACGACGGGGCGGAGGCGAGCCAGGGCATCCATCGTCGTGTCGCGGCGGGGGCCCTCATCGACCATCACCTCGCCCGTCTTCGTCGGCACGGCGACGATCTCGTCGTCGAAGCGCCCGGCGTCGATCGCGGCCACGGCACGCTGCTGCGAGCGCAGCGCGAAGGCGTCGGCCTCCTCGCGCGTGATGCCGTCGACGCGCGCGACCTCCTCGGCGGTCTCGGGCATGGAGAACGTGGCCTTGTCGCGAGCGACGAGGCGCGGATTCGCGAAGCGCCAGCCGATCGAGGTGTCGAACGCCTCGCCGGGCTTCGCCCACGGCCGCTCGGGCTTCGCCTGCACCCAGGGCGCCCGCGTCATCGACTCGACGCCGCCGGCGACCACGATGTCTGCGTCGCCCGCGCGGATCATCTGCGAGGCCATGATGATCGCGGACATGCCGGAGGAGCAGAGTCGGTTGACCGTGATGCCGGGCACCTCGTCGGGCAGACCCGCCAGCAGGGTGGCCATGCGGGCGACATTGCGGTTGTCCTCGCCCGCCTGGTTCGCGGCGCCGAAGATGACCTCGTCGATGGTGGCCGGATCGATGCCCGCGCGCCGCACAGCCTCTCCGATGACGAGAGCCGCGAGGTCGTCGGGGCGAACACTGGCGAGCGCGCCGCCGTAGCGTCCGACGGGCGTGCGCGCGCCGCCGACGAGAAGGGCCTCTGGCATGGAACTCCTGACTCCGTCGTCACTGACGATCACCGGGCGGCTCGCGCCGAACCCGAATTAGTGACCAATCGTTCAGGAATACAGTATGCCCCTGCGGATGCCCGTGCAAGCAGCGCCCGCGCTCGCGAACCGAGCGGCTGGCCTGGCGACCGGATTTGGCGGTGTCAAGTGGTGAGTGCGTGGTGATGGATGAGTTGGTTGAGGTGTTCGGCTGGGGTGGCCCAGTCGAGGGTCATGCGGGGGCGGATGTTGAGCAGGTGCTGGGTGCGCTCGATGTCGTCATCACTTCCTCGATCGTCACGCCACGGCCGTACATCAGCAACACCTCGGCCTCGTCATCGACCGTCCATCTACGCCAGACCATCTGCAGCCCCCTTCTCGAGCACTGCACTCATCGTCTGACGCTGCCTTTTCGGGCCGTCAGACCACAGGCTCGGTTGACGGACGGGGCTCGATGCGGGAAGGGGGGAGGGGGCGGGCTCAGGCTCGGCGCACGCGCCGCGCGAGGGCTCCGAGCGCCCACGCGCCGATGGCGATGACGCCGCCGACCACCACCACCGTCGCGGTGGCGAGCGCCAGCGTTGCGAGCGCGACGCTCGCAACCGTCTCCAGCAGGTCGAACATGTCCATGACGGGCCCCTTTCGCATGCGGCATCGCCGTGGTCTCGACGCTATGGAGCGGGCTCGGCCGGGCGCGTCCGCCTGCCGGTCAGTGGGCGTCATCCTCCCGGATGATCCCCGCGGATGGGATGCTGAGGGCATGCCGATCGCACCCGACACCAAGGACTGGACCTGGGTCCTGCACGAACGCTGCCCCGAATGCGCGTTCGACCCGCTGGAGGTGGAGCGCGAGGACATCGGTCGACGCATCCGACACGCGGCAGCGGCCATCCACCAGCGACTGCACGGCGAGGCCGTGTCCGAGCGACCCGACGATGAGACCTGGTCGCCGCTCGAGTACGGCGCACACGTGCGCGATGTGTGCGGCGTCATGCTGACGCGGCTCGAGCAGATGCTCGAGCACGACGACCCCGAGTTCGCGAACTGGGATCAGGATCGCGCTGCGCTCGACGGCGGCTACCGGAGCCTCGACGCCGAGCACGTGGCCGCAGCGCTCGACCTCGCGGCGGCATCGCTCGCGAACGCGGCGGATGCCGTGCCGACCGACGCGTGGAACCGCAGCGGTCGACGCTCGAACGGTTCGGTCTTCACGGTGGAGACGCTGCTGCGCTACGCGCTGCACGACCTCGAGCACCACGTCGTCGACGTGCAGCGGGCCGACTGAGTGGCGGCCGTCTGGCGCGAGGCTCCCAGAGGCCTCGACATCCGGCTCGTCGTCGCCGACATGGATGGCACGCTGCTCGACAGCGATGGCAGCATCCCCGATGCCTTCTGGCCGCTGCTCGAGCGCATGCACGACGCCGGCATCGCGTTCGTGCCCGCGAGCGGTCGCCAGCTGGCGACACTCGAGCACCTGTTCGAGCGCGCCGGCCGGCTCTCCAGCATCGCCGAGAATGGCGCCATCGTCACGCGGGACGGCGAGGTGATCGGCTCGACCACGGTGGATGCGGATGCCGTCCGGCAGATCGTGCACCGCGTGCGGGAGACGGAGGGGCAGCTGGGCCTCGTGGTGAGCCGCCGCGAGATCGCCTCGATCGAGTCGCGGGATGCCGTCTTCGTCGAGCAGGCGCACAAGTACCACGTGGCGCTCGAATCCGTGACGGATCTGCTCGAGCACACCGACGATGTGCTGAAGCTCGCCGTGCATGCCACGGGCACCTCGTCGCACGAGGCGGCCCGCCGGCTCGAGCCGGTGCACGACGGGCACCGCATCACCATCGGCTCGCCGCACTGGGTCGATGTCACGCGAGACACCGTCGACAAGCGGCTGGGCGTCGAGGCCCTGCAGCGCGAGCTCGATGTGACGCCCGCGCAGACGGTCGTCTTCGGCGACTACCTCAACGATCTCGGCATGCTCGCCGACGCCGAGTGGACCTTCGCGATGGACAACGCGCACCCCGAGGTGCGCAGCGCCGCCCGCTACCGCGCGCCCAGCAACGTCGAGCACGGCGTCGTGCAGGTGCTGGAGCGGCTGCTGGGCTGACGCCCGCGAGCTGAGCGGCGGAGATGCCCCCGGGTCGACGTGCAGCAGCGTCCGCGGGAACGCCCGCAAGTGGGACCCGACGCCCGGGCTACCCGCGGAACGCCGCCAGCCCCGTCAGCGCCTGCCCGATCACGAGCGTGTGCACCTCGTCGGTGCCCTCGTAGGTGCGCACGCTCTCGAGGTTGGCGGCATGCCGCATGGGCGAGTGCTCGAGCGAGACGCCGTTGCCGCCCAGGATCGCGCGCGCCTCGCGGCAGATGTCGATGGCGGTGCGGCACGAGGCGAGCTTGCCCATCGAGATCTCGTGCGGGCGCAGCAGTCCGGCGTCCTTGCGACGTCCGAGGTGCAGCGCGAGCAGCTGCGCCTGCTGCAGCGACAGCACCATCTCGGCCAGCCGCGCCTGCGTCAGCTGCATGCCGGCGAGCGGGCGTCCGAAGATCTCGCGCTCACCGGCGTAGGCGAGCGCGACCTCCAGCGCATCCCGGCCGGCCCCCAGCGCTCCCCACGCGATGCCGAATCGCGCCTCGTTGAGGCATTCGAACGGCGCGCGCAGCCCGCGCGCCGCCGGCAGCCGCATCGACTCAGGCACTCGCACGCCGTCGAGCGCGATGTCGCACTGGATCGACGCGCGCATCGACAGCTTCGGCTCGATCGGGGTCGCCGTGAAGCCGGGCGAGGATGTCTCCACCAGGAAGCCCCGCACGCCCTCGTCGGTCTGCGCCCAGATCACGGCGACGTCGGCGATCGAGGCGAGCCCGATCCAGCGCTTCTCACCGTCGAGCACCCAGTCGTCGCCGTCGCGGCGCGCGAAGGTCTGCATCGATCCGGGATCGCTGCCCGCGTTCGGCTCTGTGAGCCCGAAGCAGCCGACCACCTCACCGGCAGCCATGCGCGGCAGCCACGCCTCGCGCTGCTCCTCCGAGCCGTGCTTCGCGATCGCCGACATCGCGAGCGATCCCTGCACCGAGACGAACGTGCGGATGCCGCTGTCGCCCGCCTCGAGCTCCTGCATCGCGATGCCGTACTCGACCGACGAGCGCCCGGCGCATCCGTAGCCCGTGATGTGCATGCCGAGCAGGCCCTCAGCGGCCAGCTTCGGGATGATCTCGCGCGGGAAGTGCGCTCGCTCGAACCAGTCGGCGATGTGCGGCGTGATCTCGCGGTCGACCAGCGCCCGCACCCGCGCTCGCACGGCGCGCTCCTCGTCGGTGAGCAGCGACTCGATGTCGAGCAGGTCGGTGGTCATGGTGCTCCTCTGTGAGATGCAGACGGGTTGCGTTCAGCGGGTTCGGATGCGGCCCGGGCGCGTGCCTGCCCGTCGGCTCGTGCAGGCTCCGCGAGCCAGGCTCGCACGGATGCGTCGTGCTCGCCGAGCAGCGGTGGTGCGGCGCTCGCGGTGCGCGCGACGCGATCGAGGCGGATCGGCGACGCGAGCTGTCTGCCGACTCCCGCGGCCCCCTGCACCGACCGGATCGGGTCGAGCCCGACCTCTGCGGCCAGCTGCAGCCCTTCGCCGATCGTGCGCACCCGGCTGGCCACAAGGCCTGCGCGCAGCATCCGCTGCTCCCAGGCCGTGGCGCTGTCGTCGGCGAGCGCGCGCTCGAGCAGTGGGATCAGCTCGTCGCGGTGCGCGACCCGCTGCGAGTTGGTCGCGAAGCGCACGTCGTCTGCGAGCGCGGGCTCGCCGAGCAGCGACGCGAAGGCGCGGAACTGGCCGTCGGTGCCGACCGCGACCGCGAGCGGGCCGTCGCCGGTCTCGAGCAGCTGGTACGGCACGATCGACGGGTGCCCGCTGCCGGCGCGCCGGGGCTCCTGCTCGGGGGCGCCGCTGGCGGCATCCGCCGCGGACCCGTCGACGATCGGTCCCAGCACCGCCTGCAGCTGATTCACGAGCGCTGCCTGGATGCTGGAGAGCAGCGCCACCTCCACGAGGCCGCCGCGACCCGTGCGCCCGCGGCGCAGGAGCGCGGCGAGGATGCCGGCGAGCGCATCCTTCGCGGTGAGCACGTCGACGAGTGCGACCCCCGCCTTCGTCGGTGGGCCGTCGGCGTCGCCGGTGATGTGCATGAGGCCGCTGGCCGCCTGCAGCACGAAGTCGTAGCCTGCGCGGTCGGCACCGCCGGGCTCGGAGCCGTAGCCGGTGATGGAGCACCACACGAGCCCGGGATGCTCGTCGCGCAGTGCGTCGCGGTCGAGGCCGAGCCTCGTCGCACCGCCGGGCCGGAAGTTCTCGATCACCACGTCGGCGCGCGCGACGAGCTCGCGGGCGAGCGCCAGATCGGGGGCGTCGGCGAGGTCGAGCACGACCGACTCCTTGCCGCGGTTGGCGCTGTCGAAGTAGGTGGAGCCGGTGGCGGATGGGGGAGGAGACCATGTGCGCGTGCCGTCGCCCGCACCGGGCTGCTCGACCTTGATCACGCGCGCGCCGAGGTCGGCGAGGCTCGCTCCGACGAGGGGACCGGCGAGCACGCGGGAGAGGTCGGCGACGACGATGCCTGCGAGTGGTGCGTCGTCGGGCGCAGCACGGGTCATGGCTCAAGCATGCCGGATCCCGCGCGCCCTGCTGATCGAGGGCGGATCCGGTCTCGTGACGCGTGCGCCTGCGGCGCACGCTCCTCGACCTGCGGGGGTGGGGGCGGGGGCGGCGAGAGCTCGCTGATCGAGGAGCCGGTGGCCGGAGGCCGCCGGCGTCACGAGATCGAGGGTGGATCCGGTCTCGTGACGCGTGCGCCTGCGGCGGACGCTCCTCGACCTGCGGGGGTGGGCGGATCCGGTCTCGTGACGCGTGCGCCTGCGGCGGACGCTCCTCGACCTGCGGGGGTGTGGTCACGAGATCGAGGGCGCCCTCCTACTCGGGGTTCAGGTCGGCGAGCGACTTGTCGGGCCGCAGGCCCCGCCAGACCGGGTGCCGCAGGGCGCCGGACGTCGTCTGCTCGGTGTGCTCCACCTCCGCGATCGCCGCCCGCACCCAGTGCGCCTTCCGCGCGACGTCGGCGGGCAGATCCGCGATCGTCGGTGGCGTCTTCCTCGCCCGCAGCCCGTCGCGCAGCTTGCCGCGCTGCGCATCCGTCAACCCCGTGCCGACGCGCCCCGCGTAGCGCAGCCCGCCGTCCTCGCCCGGCAGCGCCAGCACGAGCGAGCCGACCGTGCCGCTGAGCGCTCCGTTGCCCTCCAACCAGCCGACCACGACGACTTCGCGCGCCCGCACGTGCTTCAGCTTCAGCCAGTCGCGGGAGCGCCTGCCCGACAGGTATCGGCTGTCGACCCGCTTGGCAATGACCCCTTCGAGCTCCCGCTCGGCCGTCGCCTCCAGGATCCGCGCGAGCGAGCCCTCCAGCGGCTTCGAGCGCTTCACGCGGGCGCCCTCCCGCACGAGATCGCCGAGCTGCTCCTGCCGCTCGGTCAGCGGCAGGTCGACGAGCCGCCTCCCGTCCACCTCCAGGGCGTCGAACAGCAGAAGCGTGGCGGGTGCGCGCTCGGCCGCCTTCGCGGCCGCCCGGCCGTCGAGCCCCGCGCGATCCTGCAGCGCCTCGAAGCTCGCCGAGCCCGCCGCCGACCCCGAGCGCCGCAGCACCACGATCTCGCCGTCGAGCACCGCCTCCTCAGCATCGATCGCCGCGGGCAGCGCCGCGACCAGTTCGGGGAACGCAGCCGTGTGCTCCTTGCCGTTCCGGCTCACCAGCCGCACCTCGTCGCCGTGCACCTGCACGATCGCCCGCCAGCCATCCCACTTCAGCTCGAACGACCACTCGCGCTCGTCGTCGATGTCGGATGCCGCACCCGCCTCCGCGAGCATGGGTCGCAGGCGCGTCTTCGCGGCCGCGCTCGCGCCGCGCTCGCGAGCGGCGCGCACCGGCGGCGCGTAGCCCTTCTTGCGGGCATCCCGTACCGGGTCCTGCTCCTTCATGCGGTGCAGCAGCCACTGCCGCGCCTCGGCATCGGTGCGGATGAGCGCGAAGCGATACGGATCGCCGCCGAGGCCTCCGTCGGCGCGCCCGCGCAGCGTGCCGATCACCTCGTCGTCGCGGAACTTCTCCAGCTCGATCTCGCCGGCGTCCCAGATCGCGATCCTCCCGGCGCCGTACTCGCCCTTGGGGATCGTTCCCTCGAAGGATCCGTACTCGAGCGGGTGGTCCTCGGTCTGCACCGCGAGCCGGTTGCCGTCGTTGGCGCCCGGCAGCCCCTTCGGCACCGCCCACGAGACCAGCACCCCGTCCTGCTCGATCCGCAGGTCGTAGTGCAGCCGCCTCGCGTGGTGCTCGTGCACCACCCACGAGTTGCCGTCGCCCTCGGGCGACTGCCCCGCCGCCGGGATCGGCTCCGGGGTGCGGTCGGCCCGACGCAGCCCGCGGTACTTCGCCAGCCGATCCGGCGGCGGGTCGAGCGCGGCGATGAGGTCACCGCCCTGCTCCAGCCGCTCCAGCACCTCCTGGTACTCCAGCTGCCGCAGCCCGCCCGCCGCCAGCTCGTCCCAGGTACGCGGCGCCGCCACCGTCGGCCGCAAACGCCCGCGCAGCGAGTAGGGGGCGACGGTGGTCTTCGACGCGGAGTTCTGGCTCCAGTCGATGAGCACCTTGCCGTGCCGCTTCGCCTTCTTCATGTCGCTCACGACCAGGTCGGGATGCAGCTCCTCGAGCGAGCGCGCCAGCTGGTGCGCGACCTCGCCGGCCTGCTCCGACGTGACGGTGCCATCCAGCCGGGCGTAGAGGTGGATGCCCTTCGAGCCGCTCGTGAGCGGCATCGGATCCAGCCCGATGTCCACGAGCAGCTCGCGCGCCCACAGCGCCACGCGCGCGCAGTCGTCGAGATCGGCGCCCTCGCCCGGGTCGAGGTCGAGCACCAGCCGGTCCGGCCGCCACTGCTCGCCATCGACCACGCGCCACTGCGGCACGTGCAGCTCGAGCGCGCCCATCTGCGCCATCCACGCGAGCACCGCGGGCTCCGACAGCACCGGATACAGCTTCTTGCCGGTCGAGTGCTGCTGCTCGATGGTCGGGATCCAGTCGGGTGCTCCGCGCTCCAGCGCCTTCTGGAAGAACACGTCGCCCGGCAGCGCTGCCGTGCCGACCCCGTCCGGCCAGCGCTTGCGCGTGACGGGGCGCCCGACGGCGTGGGCGATGAGGGGCCCGGATGCGCGCAGCAGGTACTCGAGCACGTCCTGCTTGGTCGTCCCGGTCGCCGGGTACAGCACCTTGTCGGCGTTCGTGAAGCGCAGCGTGCGCCCGCCGACCGTGATGCGCTCGGCCGCCGCCACGTCAGGCCGGCTTCTTCTTGGCCGGCTTCTTCGCGGCCGCGCGCTTGGCTGGCTGCTTCTTGGCCGAGCCGGCGGCATCCGCCTTCTTCTTCGCCACCGAGGCCTGCAGCGCCTCCAGCAGGTCGATGACCTCGCCGCCCTCGTCCTCCTCCTGCTCGCCGAAGGTGGCGGCGGTGTCGAGGGCGTCGCCCTGCTCGAGCTTGGCCTCCACGAGCGTGCGCAGCTGCTGCTGGTACTCGTCGACGTACTGCTCGGGCTCGAAATCGGCCTCGAGGTCTGCCACGATCGAGCGCGCCAGCTCCATCTCGCGCGTGCCGATCCGCACGTCGGTGTCGAGGCTGTCGAAGTCCGCTTGGCGCAGCTCGTCGGCCCAGCGCAGCGTCTGCACCACCAGCACGTCGTCCTGCACGCGCATCGAGGCGAGCCGGGTGCGCTGCCGCAGCGACAGCTTCACGATCGCGGTGCGCTCGGTCTCGGCCAGCACCCGCCGCAGCAGCACGTAGGCCTTCGGGCTCTTCGAGTCGGGCTCGAGGAAGTAGCTGCGGTCGAGCAGCATCGGATCGATCTGCTCGTTCGGCACGAACTCGAGCACCTCGATCTCGCGACTGCGCTCCGCCGGCAGCGCTGCCAGATCCTCTGCGGTGAGCACGACCGTCTGCTCGCCGTCGTCGAAGGCCTTGTCGATGTGCGCGTACTCGACCTTCTTGCCGCACACCTCGCAGTGCCGCTGGTAGCGGATGCGCCCACCATCGGCGTCATGCACCTGATGCAGCTCGAGGTCATGCTCCTCGGTTGCCGAGTACAGCTTGACCGGCACATTCACGAGCCCGAACGTGATCGAGCCCTTCCAGATCGCTCGCATGGTCTCACTGTTCACCACCGGCCTGGGCGTCGCTAGGGGGCATCTCCCAGCATCGCCGCCGAGCCTGATGCCGCCATGGTCACCGCGGCGACCGCTCGCACCCGAGCGCGGCGGTCACGTCAGCAGGTGCGCGCGCAGGAACGCGACCGTCGACTGCCAGGCCGCAGCCGAGGCATCCGCGCTGTAGCGCTTCGCGATCTGCGCGTTCTGGAACCCGTGCACCGATCCCTCGTAGTGCCGCAGCTCGACATTCTCGTAGCCTTCGGCGCTCAGCCGCACGCGGTAGTCCTCCGGGGCCTCGCGGCCGCTCCAGTCGTCGGTCTCGGCGAGCTGGAAGAGCACCGGTGTGCGCGGCCCCGTCTGCATGCCGGGCATGGCGGCGCCGTAGTACGCCACGACCGCCTCGAGCGCTCCGTGCGCCGCATAGCCGAGCGCGAGCGTCGAGCCCATCGAGAAGCCCACGATCGCCGCGCGCTCGCTGCCCTCCGCACGAGCCTCGCCGATCGCCTCGCTGAGGATGCGGTTCGCGCCGTCGATGTCGTCGTAGCGCTCGTTGAGGAGCGCACCCGCCTCGTCATCGTCGGTGGTCGTGCGGCCCTCGTAGAAGTCCGGGACGGCGACGCGGAAACCCTCGCCGGCGAGCGTGGCCGCGAAGTCCTCGATCCACGGGAGCCTGCCGTTCCAGTCGTGCGCCAGCACCACGATCGGATCGCCCGCCGTGCCGTGCCAGCTCGTCGGCGCCTGTGCGCTCGCTCCGGTCTCGCTCATGCTGCCTCCTCGCTCGTGGAGCCGTCGGCTCCGCCGTTGCGCGGCCCAGCCGCGCGTGTTGAGGAGAGGGTAGTCGGCGTCCCCGGGGGTTCCCCTAGGCTGACGGGATGTTCGCCCGGGCAACGGCTCTCGCGCTGTCCTCCCACCCGGGCCCGACAGTCGCCGTCACCGCGCTGTCCGCGGTCCTCGGGGTTGCCGTCGGCATGGCGCCGCTGCGCGTGGTCGCGCTCGCGCTCGCGATCCTCGCCGGGCAGCTCTCGATCGGCTGGTCGAACGACTGGATCGATGCCGAGCGAGACAGGGCCGTCGGCCGCAGCGACAAGCCCGTGGCGCAGGGACTGGTCACGGTCGGCACGGTGCGCGCAGCGGCGCTCGTCGCGTTCGCGGTGTCGGTCGCGATCTCCTTCTGGCTCGGGGTTGGCGCCGGCCTCGCGCACCTCGTGCTCGTGGCGTCCGGATGGGCGTACAACGCGGGTCTCAAGCGCACGGCCTGGTCGGTCGTGCCGTTCATCGTGAGCTTCGGCCTGCTGCCGACCGTCGTCACGCTCGCGCTGCCGGAGCCCGTGGTCGCGGCGCCCTGGGCGATCGCCGTCGGCGCGGTCTTCGGCATCTCGATCCACTTCACGAACGTGCTGCCCGACCTGGCCGACGACGCGCGCACCGGGGTGGTCGGCCTGCCGCATCGGCTGGGCCGAGTGGTCTCGGGCGTCGTCGCCTTCGTCGCGCTCGCCGTCGCGGCCCTGCTCGTGCTCGTGGGGCCGTGGGTGTCCGACGTGCTCGCGGGCGCCGGTGCGACGCCGTCGCCGGTCGCGATCGGCGGGCTCGCGGCATCGCTCGCGATCGCCACGTGGGGCATCGTGCTCGTCGTGCGCCGGCCGCCGAGCCGGCTGCTGTTCCAGCTCGTGATCGTCGCGTCGCTGCTGATCGCCGTGCAGCTGGGGCTGAGCGGCACCCGCCTCATCTCCTGAGCCGGCGCATCATCGCGCGTCAGGACCAGCGCATCGCATAGACCGACGCGAGCAGACCGCTCGCCGGGCTGCGGAGCGCGGCTCGCAGCGCCGCGTTCCGCGCCGCGAGCCGCGCTCCCCGCACCGGCCGGCCGAGCGCCATGTTCAGCTCCGCCTGGCGCGCGGCGCGGCGCGCGCTCGCCGTGCGGCGCGACCCGAACGCGCGCAGCGCCGCGACGTCCGGTGCGCCACGGTGCACGCTCTCGACCAGGATGGGCGCGAGCGCCGCGGCATCCAGCCAGCCCAGATTCATGCCCTGGCCACCGATCGGGCTGATCTCGTGCGCCGCGTCGCCGATGAGCACGACGCGCCCCGCGATCATGCGCCGCGCGAACCGACGCCGCACGCTGAAGGCGCTGAGCATCGTCGCGCTCGCCGCCTCGAGCCCGACGCCCGTGCGCGCGGCGACGAGCTCCGCGAGCCAGGCGGCGCTCGGCTCGGCGGGGTGCGGGGTGTGGACGACGTAGCGGCGCGCCCCGCCCGGCAGCGGGAAGGCCTCGACGACACCGTCCGGCTCCAGGTGCACGAACGCGACGGGCTCGCGTCCGGTGTCGGCGAAGTCGCCCATGACGTAGGTGTCGGGGTAGTCGTAGGCGGGTGCGGCGATGCCGAGCAGCTCGCGCACGGCGCTGCGTGCGCCGTCGGCGCCGATCACGAAGCGGGCGCGCTCCTCGATCAGCGGCGAGCGGGCGACATCCGTCTGGTCGTCGCGCCCGACGGCGCGCACGTGATCGCCGATGTCGAGCAGCGATTCCAGCACGACACCGCGCCGCAGCACCCCTGGCGCGAGCTCGTCGAGCCGCGCCGCGAGCAGCGTCTCGGAGCGCGACTGCGGCAGCGCCGCGACGAACGGGAACCGGGGGTGCGCGCGGTCGAACGCGACCTGCCCGAGCACGCGGTCGCCGCAGCTCGCGATGCCGCGCCGGATCGGCAGCGCCTCGGCGAGCACGGCCTCGGCGATGCCGGCCTGCTCCAGCGCGGCAAGCGAGGGCGGATGGATGCCGATGGCGCGCGACAGGGGAGCGACCGACTGCCGCCGCTCCCACACCGTCACGTCGAGGCCCGCGTCGGCCAGCAGGGTCGCCAGCAGCAGGCCGACCGGGCCGCCGCCGACGATCAGGACGTCACGCATGCGACTGCCCGCGGGGCGGCGTCCAGCGCAGCAGCACGCGGAACGGCACGGCGCTGTCGACGCACCATCCGCCGTCGGCACCGATCGCCCGCAGCGCACCGCGCAGCTCCGGGGCGCGGTAGCTGCGCCGGATCGAGAGGGAGCCGTCGAAGTGCGCGAACGATCGGCGCGCGAGCGGTGTGGTCGCCGCCCGGTAGGCGGCGTAGGCGAGGCCGCTGCGGGCGATGTCGTTGTGGACGACGAGCCGGCGCGCGAGGCGCTCGCTGTCGGCCAGCAGCGCCGCGAGATCCGCCTGGTCGAGGTGGTGCAGCAGGTGGTTCGAGGTGACGATGTCGAATCGCTCCCCGGCTGCGACGAGGTCGGCGCTGCGCGTTCGACGGAACCGCACGTTCGGCACGGGGTCCAGCGCGCTCGCGAAGTCGTGCGCACGCTCGTCCGGATCGATCGCGGTGACGTCGAGCAGCAGGCCGTCGCGCACGGCCCATGCCGCGAGCGCCCGCGGCACGTCGCCGCCGCCGGAGCCGATGTCGAGCAGCGTCGTGGCGCGGGTGGGGGAGAGCGCGGGCCGCAGCTGGCGCGTGTAGATGCGGCGCCATCCCGCGACCAGGCGGTTGATCGGCTGGAACAGCGCGTAGGTGCGGTGCAGCGCATCGACATCGCAGTCGGGGTCGTCCATGAGCTCGCGCTCCACGCGCTCCCGGATCGCCAGGTCGGGCCGGCGCGGAGGGCGGGGGATCGCGCCGGGCACCGGTGCCGTCACGCCGCCAGCTCGTCGCCGGTGATGCGATGGGTGAGCAGCGCGGTCTCGACCGTGAGCCCCGGCCCGAACGCCATCGCGCAGACGAGGTCGCCCTCCGCGCGCTGCGCCTCGCCGTGCAGGATGCGGCGCAGCACGAACAGCACGGTCGCGCTCGAGATGTTGCCGACCGTGCGCAGCGTCTCCCGCGAGGGCTCCAGCTGTGCGTCGGACAGGCCGAGCGTGCTCTGCACCTTGTCGAGGATGCTGCGGCCGCCCGGATGGATCGCCCACCGCGGGATCGCGGCATGCGGCTGGTCCGCGACCGCAGCGGCTGTCTCGAGCAGCGGTGTCAGCGCGCTCACGATGTGCTCCTCGATGATGGACGGCACGTAGCGGCTGAGCACCATCTCGAAGCCGTGGTCGCCGATCGTCCACGCCATGTCCGCCTCCCCGATCGGGGTGATGACGGTCTCGAAGGCGTCGAGGTCGAGGACCGCGGCACCCTTGGGCGCCGGGCGCCCCGTGACGACCGCGGCAGCCGCTCCGTCGGCGAAGACCGATGAGGCGACGATCGTGTCGGGGTCGTCGGAGGATGCCAGGTGCAGCGAGCACAGCTCGACGGAGACCACGAGCACCACGGCATCCGGATCCGCGAGGCAGAACGCGTGGGCCGCGCGGAGCGCCGGGAATGCGGCGTAGCAGCCCATGAAGCCCAGGTGGTACCGCTGCGTGGAGGGCGCCAGCCCGAGCTCGCGGACGATCTGGAAGTCGGGGCCTGGGGCGAAGAAGCCCGTGCACGAGACGGTGATCACGTGCGTGATGTCGGCTGCGTCGAGATCCGGCACCGCATCGAGCGCCGCGTGGGCGGCCGCGAGGAACAGCGCGGGCGAGGTGCCGGTGAACACGTCATTGCGCCTGCCGGTCGCGGGCGAGAGGATCGCGCCCGATGCCGCGTCGTAGAAGGTGACGGGCTCGGCATCCTCGCCCGACTCCTCGACCACCCGACGCGCGTGCTCGGTGCCGAGCTCATCGATCACCGTGTATCGGGTATCGATGCCGGAGGCGTCGAACGCGGCGTGCACCAGACGGCCGCCGAGTCGGCTGAGGTCGGGCTGGCGCGCGAACAGGTCGCGGATCTCGTCCTGCCGCAGCACCGTCGCTGGCACCGCGGTCTCGATGGAGCGGATGGAGATGGGCATACGCGACTGTAACGACCGAACCCTTTGCATTCCCCCGGCGGGAGACCGGAGCAGCGGCGTCGCAACGAGGGTGCTCATCCCAGCCGCACGGGCTAGCGTGTGCGCATGGCACGCGATAGCGGACACGGCTCCGCGGCATCCAAGGCGAAGTCGACGGCCGACGGCGCCACCGACAAGGCGCAGTCTGCTGCCGCGCGCGCGGAGAACCATCCCGCGGCCGACTGGGTGACGACGGCTGGGCAGTTCGCCAACGGCCTCGTGCACATCGTCATCGGCGCGATCGCCCTCGGGATCGCGTTCGGCGATGGCGGCTCCGCCGATCAGGACGGCGCGATGCGAGCGATCCAGCAGACACCGCTCGGTGGCATCGCGATCTGGGCGGTGGCCATCGCGATGCTCCTGCTCGCGGTGCACGCGTTCGTGTCTGCCGTCTCCGAGACTCGCCGCGACAAGCAGGACGCGCTCAAGAGCACCGGTCGCGGGATCGCGTACGCGGCGGTCGGCGTGACCGCCCTCACCGCGGCGCTCGGGAGCGCCAGCGATGGGGAGCAGGGAGCGCAGTCGTTCTCGGCGACGCTCATGGAGCAGCCGTTCGGGCTGTTCCTGGTGGGCGCCGTGGGCGTCGGCATCGCCGCGGTCGGCGTGTTCTTCGTGATCAAGGGCGTGCGGAAGAAGTTCCTCGAGGATGTCTCCCCGCCGGCCCGCTACCGCCGACCGGTCGAGCTGCTCGGCATGGCCGGCTACGCCGCGAAGGGACTCGCGATCGTGATCGTGGGCGTGCTGTTCGTGACCGCGGCGATCACGCACGATCCGGAGCAGGCTGGCGGGCTCGACGGCGCGCTGCAGTCGCTCACCACCGTGCCGGGCGGCGTGATCGCCCTGATCGCGATCGCGGTCGGTCTCATCCTCTACGGCATCTACTGCTTCGCGCGCGGCCTCTGGCACCGCTGACCGCGCCGGATGGCGCGTCCGATCAGACGCGTCGGCCGCGACCGGGGTGGGGCAGGATCGGATTTCGCAGGCGGGCGAGCTGCATCGCGAGCTGCGCCGGGGTCAGGTCCGAGCGCCGCCGAGCAGGTAGGTCGCGGAGCGTCGGCTCGGGGTTCTGCTCGGGGGCATCCACGCGCTGCTCGTGGGTTGCGGCATCCTCGGGCGTCTCCGGGACGTGCGGGTGGTGCTCGACATGGGTGCTGGCGCGCAGGCGCTCGTCGAGCGCGGTGAGATCGTTGCCCGTGGACTGCAGGTCGCGGCCCATCGTCCGGAGCACGCGCACGACCGTCTCGTAGTCCTCGTCGGAGACGGATGCCTCGACGCGGCGGGCCACCTCGTCGGCGCCGATCGATCGGCGGGAGCGCTCGACGGCGGCAGCGGCGAGCTCGACCCAATCCTCGAGTCGGCGATTGCGATTGCGATCCATCGTGCACCTCCTTGCGCACCATCGTCCTCTGTTCCGCTGTGAACTCCACCAGCCTGTCGGCCAGCCGTCGGATTGCATGCCGCATCGTTGACGGTGCGGCGCGAATCGCGTCGGCGGGGCCGGCGGGCCCGCGGTGGCGGCTGGGCGGGCCCGCCGCGGTGCGTGCCGGGCGATACGCTCGCACTCGTGCTGCTCAGCGATCGCGACATCCGTGCCCGGCTCGATTCCGGCTCCCTTGGCCTCGACCCGCTCGAGCTGTCGATGCTCCAGCCCTCCAGCGTCGACGTGCGCCTCGACCGCGGCTTCCGCCTGTTCGACAACCACAAGTACCCGTTCATCGACCCGGCCGAGGATCAGCCGGAGCTGACGAGGCTCGTCGAGGTCGCGAACGACGAGGCATTCATCCTGCACCCGGGGGAGTTCGTGCTCGGCGCCACCTACGAGCGCATCTCGCTGCCCGACGACGTCGCCGCACGGCTGGAGGGGAAGTCGTCGCTCGGACGCCTCGGCCTCCTCACGCACTCGACGGCCGGGTTCATCGATCCCGGGTTCTCCGGTCACGTCACGCTCGAACTGTCGAACGTGTCGACGCTGCCGATCAAGCTGTGGCCCGGCATGAAGATCGGGCAGGTCTGCTACTTCCAGCTCTCCAGCCCCTCCGAGCACCCCTACGGCCAGGGGCCGAACCTCAACCGCTACCAGGGCCAGCGCGGACCGACGGCGTCGCGGTCGTTCCAGAGCTTCCACCGCACGGTGATCCCCACCACAGAGCGCGACTGATGGCGGGCCCGCTGCGGGTCGAGTCGGATGTTTCGAGCGCCCGCTGGGTGCAGGAGGCGCTCCACAACGACGGCACGGTCGCGACGCTCGTGCCGCCGATCTTCGATGCCTACGCGCGCGTCCTGCACCCGGCGACCCTCGAGACGCCGACGGGCACACCCGATCGATGGGGCAACGTGCAGTACGACGCCCGTGAGATCTCGTGGGCCGACGCCGACGCGCTCATCGGCGGTCGCGTCGGCGACGACTCGTGGACGGCCTGGCAGCAGCGCTTCGGCGACGACCACCACGAGCTGCGCGGTGGCCGCCGAGTGCTGGCGCCGCATGTCGGCGACATCCCCATCGGTCTGCTGGCCGACCTCGCATCGGTGCTGCGCGACGAGCACGGCGACGCGGAGGTGCTGGCCGGCGTCTGGGAGGGGAACGGGCTCGACCCGACCGGCTCGAGCTGGTTCATGATCTGGAGCGACGATGAGCCGGCGACGGCCGCCGAGCGCGAGGAGCTGCAGCGCACTGCGCAGCGGCGGCACCGCGAGGAGCAGGTCGCGGCAATCGACCCGCAGGTTGCCGCTGCGCTGCAGCGACAGCACGTGCTCGGGCTCCCGCGGGAGCAGCAGGCGCGCGGCCACGTGCTGCTTCGCACAGAGCTCATCACCTTCACCGATCCGCGGTGGGAGCGCGAGGCGGGCTTGGGCTGGCGTGCGGACTGGCCGTACCAGGGCCGCACACCGAATGCGCTCTGGCCCACAGAGCCTGCCGGCGCCCCCGCGTGGTTCGTCGCGACCGACATGGATCTCGACATCACGCACGTCGGTGGCAGCGCACATCTCATCGGGCGCCTGCTCGGTCACCCCGCCATCGAGGCCGAGCGCGTGCGCGCGACCGACCCGGTGCTCTGACGGGCCCTTCCTTCCCAGCGCGCCGCCCCCGCCACGCCCGCCGCGCCCGCGCCGCGCCCGCCACGGCCGCCGCGCCCGGCCGCGCCCGCCCCGGCGCCGGTACCGAACTGTCGCCGCCACCGCTCGCTGGCGACCAGTCGGTACCGCAGCCGCGCCCGCCGCCGGAGGGGCGGTACCAAGATGTCGCGACCAATCGCAGCAGCCGACCGTTCCGTACCGCAACGCGGTGCCGACCTCAGCCGAGGTCGATGCGCGAGACGGTCGCCGTCGCGGCATCCCAGCGGCGCAACGTCACGCCCTGTGCGTCGATCGGGGGCCCGAGCAGGCGCAGGGCTCCCGGCAGGTCGACCAAGCGGATGCGCCTGGCGAGCGTCACGTGCGGCGTCCAGCGCCCAGGCGCGAAGTGCTCGGCGTCGTCACGCGGCGCGTGCTCGTGCCTCGCGGCGTCCTCTCCCGCGCGTTCGTCGTCGCCGCCGCCGCCCACCGCGACCAGCACCGCGTGCTGCAGCGCGAGCAGCCCTGCAGTCGGCACGATCGACCGCGCGAGCACCCGCCGGTCGCCGTCGCCGAACAGCAGCGGGGGGCCGAGCTGCAGCGGCAGCGGCAGGCTCATCGCGCTCAGGCGGAGCCGACGCGGCACGGGGGTTCTCCGCGCGAGCAGCGTCACGTGCGGACGATTGCTCGCGGCCTCGTGGCCGGCCATGCTCGACATGCCGGCCGCCGCGAGTGCCTCCCACTCGGCGCGGATGCGCGCCTCAGCGGCCTCGTCGAGCAGCAGCTCGATGCTCGTGATGCCGCTCGCCGCGGGTTCCATCTGCCCATGCTCTCGCAACGTCCTGCGACCGTGCCATCTGATCGTCCGCGCTCGTTGCACGGCACAATGGGTCCGGGCGTCGCTGCCGATGCCGCCGAGAGAGAGGCCACGCGATGCCGCAGACGCACGCACCGATGAACGACTCCGACGCGCACCTCGAGCGCACGATCGCGCTCGCAGCGGAGAACGTGCACGACGGCGGCGGGCCATTCGGCGCCCTCGTGGTGACGGCCGAGGGGCGAGCCTTCGAGGGCGTGAACCGCGTCACGGCCTCGAACGACCCGACCGCGCACGCGGAGGTCACGGCGATCCGGGCCGCATGCACGGGGCTCGGCACCTTCGACCTGCACGGCGCCGTGCTCTACACCAGCTGCGAGCCTTGCCCGATGTGCCTGGGCGCCGCGCTCTGGGCGCGCATCGATCGGATCGTCTTCGCGGCCGACCGTCACGACGCGGCCGCGGCGGGCTTCGACGACGCTGCCTTCTACGCCTACTTCGAGGGCGACGACCACCGTGACGCGATGCCGGTGGCCCAGGCCGAGACGGCGGATGCGGTCGCCCCGTTCGACGCCTGGCGTGCCAACGCTGAGCGCACCGCGTACTAGCCGCGTTCCGGTACCGGGTCGTCGCCGGCGACCCCGCGGCCCGACCAGTCGGTACCGGAGCCGTGCGGCGCGAGGCGCCATGCCCTGCACGCGCTGGCGGTTGGCGCACCTCACACCGACACGCCCCGCCGCGCGAGCGCCGATCGGACACGGTGCACCAGCCCTCGAGCGCCATGGCGCAGGTCGTTCTTGGTCACGCGGATGACGATCCATCCGAGCGACTCGAGCAGCTCCTGTCGACGGATGTCCTTCGCCCACTGCACGGGATCGGTCAGGTGATGCTCTCCCTCGTACTCGATCGCGATCATCCACTCCGGGTAGGCGAGGTCGATCACTGCCTGCAGGGTGCCTTGTCTCCACACCTCGAACTGCACCACGGGTTCGGGGAGCCCGGCAGCGACGATCTCGAGTCGCGAGCGCGTCTCCGGAGGCGACTCGGCCCCTGTCCGCGCGCGATCGATTGCAGGGAGGAACGCCGAGGCGCCGCGGAGGCCGTGGCACTGCTCGGCGAAGGCCTGCAGCGCTGAGACGCTGGTGTAGGGCCGCACGGGCAAGCGGAGGCCGTGGTAGATCGGCGACGGCGTGATGAGCGCATCCAGCAGCGTGACGAGGTCATCGCCCCCTGTCTCGCGGGCCAGCATCATCGTGGTGCTGAGCGGATCGAGGATCGGCAGTCCGTCGAGCTCGGTGGAGGTCAGGCGAGTCGCGTCGAACTCGTGCGTGACCACGCCGCGGGCGCGCGTTCTCGTCGTCCCGGCCGGGATGCCGATGGTCAGGGGCTCGGCTCGGCTCCAGAACGTGGAGACGGGCAGGCCCCAGAGCCGCGCGGCGGTGATGCCGGCGAAGACGTGGCCAGGACGCATCCGCTGCCGGTACGCGTCCGCGAGCGCCTGGACGTCCGTCGCCAGGCACGGTGCGCGCACGCCGTGGAACGGTGCCACGAGGTCGGTGCCGCGCAGTCGCCGGGCCGTGACGCCTTCCTCACGAGCGCGCGCCACGGAGAACGGACCGCTCGCGAGCGGCTCGGGCAGCGGAGCGTGACGGACCATGCCGCGCAGTGTGGAGGATCCGCGGCATCGCCCGCCGCGCGGCCGCAGGCGCCTGTGGAGGAGGCGTGCTCGCGCGACCCTGCAGCCCGCCGTGACTCCCGCGACCGCACGCTCTGCCGATCGGCCTGCGGTACGGAGGTGTCGTCTCGAGAGCGCGGAGGCGGCGGTTCGGTACCGGTGCGGGGTGGCACGCCCGGTGGGCGGGCGCGTGCGTTGCGGTACGGAACGGCCGCGTCGGCAGCGACGCGGCGACGCTTCGGTACCGGTGCGGTGGCGGCGAGTCGTCGGCCGCGCGCGTTGCGGTACCGAAGTGTCGGGCTAGGGGCGAGGAGGCGACGATTCGGTACCGGTGGCAGCATCGGCGCCGGTGCCGGTGCCGGTGCCGGTGCCCGCGCCCGCGCCGGTGCCCGCGCCGGGACCCGCGCCAGGACCCGTGCCCGCACCCGCACCCGCACGGTCATCGGTGATGACCGTCGGCCTCGGGTGCACGGGCAGCACGAGCGCGAGGCCCGCGAGCAGCACCAGCACGATGCCGAGGATGCCGAAGCGCGTGTCGCCGGTCACCGAGACGAAGATGCCGAACAGCAGCGGCGCGAGGAACGACACCGCACGCCCCGTGGTGGCGTAGAGCCCGAACATCTCGCCCTCGCGGCCCTCGGGCGTGATGCGCGCCATGAACGAGCGCGACGCCGATTGCACGGGCCCGACGAAGGTCGACAGCGCGAGGCCGAACACCCAGAACATCGACTTGCCCTCGACGAAGAGCACCGCGAGCCCCGACAGCGACAGCACGATGAGCGAGATGACGATGACGATCTTCGGCCCGAAGCGGTCATCCGCCCAGCCGCCGATGAAGGTGCCTGCGCCCGCCGTGACGTTCGCCGCAATGGCGAAGAGGATGACCTCGGTCGCGTCGAAGCCGAACACCGACGAGGCGATGATGGCGCCGAAGGTGAACACGCCGGACAGGCCGTCGCGGAAGATGGCGGACGCGACCAGGAAGAGCAGCGTCTTGGGCGCCGTGCGACCGATGCGGGCAACGGTGCGGAAGAGGATGCGGTACGACTCGATGAGGCCCACGCGAGCGGGCACGGCGCCGGTGGGCGGCAGCTCCGGCACCCGCAGCAGCAGCGGCAGCGCGAAGATCAGGAACCACACGGCGGAGGCGAGCACCGCGAGCCGCACGTCGAGCGCCGCGCCATCGCGCCCGTTCGGCAGCCCGAGCACGCCGCCCGCGTCCGGCGAGGCAATGGGGAAGATGAACAGCACCAGCAGCAGCGCGAGCAGCACGATGCCGCCCACGTACCCCATGCCCCAGCCGTAGCCGGAGGTGCGACCGAGGGAGGCCTTGGTCGAGACCTGGTGCAGCATCGCGTTGTAGTTGACCGAGGCGAACTCGAAGAAGAGGTTGCCGGCGGCCAGCAGCGCGGCGCCCAGCCAGATGTACTCCGGCACGGGCGTGACGAAGAACATGCCGACCATCGCGAGGATCGTGAGCCCCGTGTTCACGGCGACCCACAGCTTGCGTCGCCCGCCGCCGTCCGATCGCTGGCCGATGATGGGGGCGAGCAGCGCGACCAGCAGGCCCGCGATCGCGACCGCCCAGGCGACGACCGAGGCGTTGCCGGCGAGCGCGCGCGTGAGGCCATCGCCGCCGGCGGCGACGATCGCGGGGTCGACGAAGAGGTCGGATGCGATGTACCTGCTGAAGACGAACGTCGTCACGACGGCATTGAACGACGCCGAGCCCCAGTCCCACATCGCCCAGGCCGTGGCGCGGCGGCGCAGCTCCCGCTGCGTGACGGGCTCGACGCCGATCTGCGAGGGCTGCACGAGACCGTCGAGCGGACCGGCGGCGGGCGAGGGGCTGCTGCCGGCGGGCGAGGGCGGCTGCTGCGGGGCGCTCATGGCTCGAGCGTAGGGCTCGCGGGCCGGATCGGGGGAGCGGCGCGGGTGCTCGTGCGGGAACGATGCGAGAATGCCCGCGTGGAGATCACGCAGACCATGCTGCCCGGGGTCGGGATGCGCTACGACATGACGACGGTGAAGGGCGTGCCGCTCTCGCTCGTCGTGCATCGCGAGGGCCACGCCGACGTGTACGTGCTGGGTGCCGAGGATCCGGATGAGGTGCGCTTCGGGCTCTCTCTCAACGAGCACGAGGTGGATGCGCTGGCCGAGTTGCTGGGCGCGGCGAGGATCGCTGAGGGCATGCTCGACGTGACCCGACATGTGCCCGGGCTCGACTCGGCGCGGCTCGTCGTCGAGCCCGGCTCCCCGTTCGCGGCGCAGCCGCTCGGCAGCACCAAGGCGCGCACGCTCACCGGCTGCTCGATCGTCGCCATCGTGCGCGGCGATGATGTGATCGCCGCGCCCGGCCCCGAGGAGCCGCTCTCGGCGGGCGATGCGCTCGTGGTCACCGGTTCATCGGCAGGCATCGACCAGCTGCGCACCCGGCTGCAACCGGCCTGATCCATGGCCGACGTCGCCCCACTCCTGCTCGAGCTGGGGGCCGTGGTGCTCGGGGTGTCGCTGCTGGGCCTGATCGCGCACCGCTTCGGCATCTCGCCGGTGCCCCTGATGCTGCTGGCCGGCGTCGGGCTGGGCGCCGGCGGCATCATCGACCTGAGCCATGCAGAGCCGTTCATCGGTCCCGCGGCCGAGATCGGCGTGCTGCTGCTGCTGCTCATGCTCGGCCTGGAGTTCACCTCCGAAGAGCTCGCGCAGTCGCTCAAGCGGCACAGCGCCTCGGGCGTGATCGATATGGTGCTCAACGCCGGCACGGGCTACCTGATGGGCCTGCTCCTCGGCCTGCAGCTGCCCGCGTGCCTGGCGCTCGCCGGCATCACGTGGGTCTCGTCGTCCGGCATCGTCTCGCGGCTGCTCAGCGACCTCGGCCGGATCGGCAACCGCGAGACGCCCGCCGTGCTCTCGATCCTGGTGATCGAGGACATCGCGATGGCGATCTTCCTCCCCGTGCTCATCGCCGTGCTGACCGGGGCCGAGTGGTGGCAGGCGCTCGGCGCGGTGGCGCTCGCGCTCGCGGCGGTGCTGTCCATCCTCATCGCCTCCCGCCGGGCCTCGGTGCGGCTGGGCCGGCTGCTGAGCCATCCCAGTGACGAGCAGGTGCTGCTGCGGCTGCTGGGCATCATGCTGCTGGTGGCCGGCCTGACGCAGCTGCTCGGCGCATCCGCGGCCGTCGGCGCCTTCCTGGTCGGCATCGCGGTGCCGCCCTCGCTGTCGGTGCGGGCCCGCGTCATCCTCAGCCCCCTGCGCGACCTGTTCGCAGCCATCTTCTTCTTCTCGTTCGGGCTGCCGATCGTGCCCGCCGATCTGGTGCCCGTGCTGCCCGCCGCCTTCATGCTCGCGGTGCTCACGACCACCACGAAGCTCGCCACCGGGTGGGCGGCAGCACGTCGCGACGGCGTGCAGTGGCGCGGACGCCTGCGCGCCGGCTCGGCGCTCGTGCCGCGCGGCGAGTTCTCGATCGTGATCGCCGCGCTCGCCGTCGGCGCCGGATACGCCGAGATCGGCGCGCTCGCGGCCTGCTACGTGCTCATCACAGCCATCGGCGGCCCGCTGCTCGCTCGCTTCATCGTTCCCACGCTGCGCCCCGTCGCCGCGTAGCGGTCCCGCGACCGGCGCATGATGCGCAGTGCCGGATCTCACGGCGGATGCACAGGCCCCAAACTTGACACGTCACGACTCAAGATGGGAAACTTGAGCCATCGCGACTCAAGTCGGTGCCCACCCGGGTGCTGGTCGCGACTGCGGTTCCGGGGGACGAGCCCGCCGCCAGCGCATCCGATGGATGCGGTTGGGGGATGTCGGTGGTCTCCTCCGCCGGAATCAGGCAGAGACGCACACCACCACCACCGCAGCGTTGCTGCGAACCAGGAGGATCCACCATGGCACGAGCAGTCGGCATCGACCTCGGCACCACCAACTCCGTCGTCGCGTTCCTCGACGGCGGTGAGCCCACCGTCATCGCGAACGCTGAGGGCTTCCGCACGACCCCGTCGGTCGTCGCATTCGTCAAGGACGGAGAGACCCTCGTCGGCGAGCCTGCCAAGCGCCAGGCCGTCACGAACGTCGACCGCACCATCTCGTCGGTCAAGCGCCACATGGGCACCGACTGGAAGCAGGAGATCGACGGCAAGCAGCTCACGCCGCAGGAGATCTCGGCGCGCATCATCGGCAAGCTGAAGCGGGACGCAGAGACCTACCTCGGCGAGCCTGTCACCGACGCGGTCATCACCGTGCCCGCCTACTTCAACGACGCCGAGCGCCAGGCCACGAAGGAGGCCGGTGAGATCTCCGGTCTCAACGTGCTCCGCATCATCAACGAGCCGACCGCGGCCGCCCTGGCCTACGGGCTCGACAAGGGCAAGGAGGACGAGCTGATCCTCGTCTTCGACCTCGGTGGCGGCACCTTCGACGTGTCCCTCCTCGAGGTGGGCAAGGACGACGACTTCTCCACCATCCAGGTGCGCTCGACCTCCGGCGACAACCGGCTCGGCGGCGACGACTGGGACGACCGCGTCGTCGAGTGGCTCAAGACCCGCTTCAAGGAGCAGTCGGGCGTCGACGTCTCGAACGACAAGATCGCCATGCGCCGCCTGAAGGAGGCCGCCGAGCAGGCCAAGAAGGAGCTCTCGGCCTCGTCGAGCACCAGCATCCAGCTGCCCTACTTCTCGCTCACCGAGAACGGCCCCGCCAACCTCGAGGAGACGCTCACGCGCGCCCAGTTCGAGAACATGACGAAGGACCTGCTCGAGCGCACCCGCAAGCCGTTCGAGGACGTCATCCGCGAGGCCGGCATCACGGTCAGCGAGATCGCGCACGTCGTGCTCGTCGGTGGCTCGACCCGCATGCCCTCGGTCACGAGCCTCGTGAAGGAGCTCACGGGCGGCAAGGAGCCCAACAAGTCGGTCAACCCGGATGAGGTCGTCGCCGTCGGCGCCGCGCTGCAGGCCGGCGTGCTGAAGGGTGAGCGCAAGGATGTGCTGCTCATCGACGTCACGCCGCTGTCGCTCGGCATCGAGACCAAGGGCGGCATGATGACGAAGCTCATCGACCGCAACACGGCCATCCCCACGAAGCGCTCCGAGACCTTCACGACGGCGGAGGACAACCAGCCCTCTGTCGCCATCCAGGTGTTCCAGGGTGAGCGTGACTTCACGCGCGACAACAAGCCGCTCGGCACGTTCGAGCTCACCGGCATCGCGCCGGCACCGCGCGGCATCCCGCAGGTCGAGGTCACCTTCGACATCGACGCGAACGGCATCGTGCACGTGTCCGCCAAGGACAAGGGCACCGGCAAGGAGCAGTCGATGACGATCACCGGTGGCTCGAGCCTCTCGAAGGAGGACATCGACCGCATGGTGAAGGAGGCCGAGGAGAACGCAGCCGCCGACCACGCCCGTCGCGAGGCCGCCGAGCTGCGCAACACGGGAGAGACCCTCGTGTACTCGGTCGAGAAGGTGCTGACCGACAACGGCGAGCAGCTGCCGGACGACGTGAAGACCGAGGTGCAGTCCGACGTGGATGCGGTGAAGGCCGCGCTCGCGGGCGACGACGACGAGGCGGTCAAGACCTCGGTCGAGCGGCTGCAGCAGTCGCAGTCGAAGCTCGGCGAGGCGATCTACCAGCAGGCTCAGGCCGAGCAGCCCGCAGAGGGCGGCGAGGAGCCGCAGGCCGACGCGAGCCCCGAGGACGACGTCGTCGACGCCGAGGTCGTGGACGACGAGGACGAGAGCAACAAGTCATGACGAACCAGCACGAGGAGTTCGAGGAGCCGCGCGTGAACGACAAGCGCCGCATCGACCCCGTGACGGGCGAGCCCCGCGAGCCGGCCTCGGCCGGCTCCGGGGCCGCCGGGTTGGCGGGCGAGGCCGGCGCGGGTGACCAGACCGCGTCGACGGATGCGCCTGCGCCCGCCACGGACGGGGGTGACGGCGCCGGCGAGGCTGCGGCGCTCGACGATCAGCTCAGCGCCGAGGACCGCGCGCTGCTCGAGGGCGAGGCCGCGGCGGTCGACGCCGAGCGCGCAGCGCTCGAGGCGAAGTCCGCGGCGCAGCTCGACGAGCTGCAGCGCCTGCGCGCCGAGTACGTCAACTACCGCAACCGCGTCGAGCGGGAGCGGGCGGGCGACCGCGAGGCGACCACGGCATCCGTCATCACGTCGCTGCTGCCCGCGCTCGACGACCTCGATCTCGCCGACAAGCACGGCGACCTGGCCGAGGGGCCGCTCGCGATCGTGGCGGCGAAGCTGCGCGGTTCGTTCGAGGCACTCGGCGTCGTGCGGCTCGGTGAGATCGGCGAGCCCTTCGACATCGACAAGCACGAGGCCGTCGCGCAGCTGCCGAACCCCGAGGTGACCGAGACGGTCGTCGCCGACGTCATCCAGACCGGCTACCGCGTGGGCGAGCGCGTGCTGCGCGCCGCCAAGGTCGCGGTGTTCGCTCCGGCAGAGTGAGCCGGGCGGGCGTGCAGCGGCCGTACGAGACGAACAGGAGGTGACGCATGGCCAGCAATGACTGGTTCGACAAGGACTTCTACGCTGTGCTGGGCGTCGCGAGGGATGTCTCTGCTGCCGATCTGAAGAAGCAGTACCGCAAGCTCGCGCGGCAGTTCCACCCGGATTCGAATCCGGGCGATGCGTCGGCCGAGGCTCGCTTCAAGGAGATCTCGGAGGCGCACGCCGTGCTCGCCGACCCGAAGCAGCGCAAGGAGTACGACGCGGTGCGCGCGATGGCCGGCGGCCGTCCGCGCTTCGCACCCGGCGGCTCCGGGGGCTTCGAGGATGTCTTCGGCGGCTTCGGCGGGGGACCTCGGGTGCAGTACTCGCAGGGCGACTTCGAGGATCTGCTGGGCGGCATGTTCGGCGGCGGGGGCGCGGGCTTCGGCGGCGGCTTCGGCCAGCGCCGCCCGCCGAAGGGTCGCGACGTCAGCGCCCGGGCGGCGCTCGACTTCACGTCGGCGGTGCAGGGCGACACGCTCAAGCTCACCGTGGGCGGCAAGACGATGACCGTCAAGATCCCCGCTGGCGTCCACGACGGGCAGAAGATCAAGCTCGCGGGCAAGGGCGATGCGTCCCCGGCCGGCGGCGAGCCCGGCGACCTGATCCTCACGGTGCAGGTGCGGCCACATCCGGTCTTCACCATGGATGGCCTCAACCTGCGCGTCGACGTGCCGGTGACGTTCGCCGAGGCGACGCTCGGCGCGACGATCGAGGTGCCGACGCTCGGCGGGGCTCCGGTGCGGCTGAAGGTCGCCCCGGGCACCCCGTCCGGCCGCGTGCTGCGCGTCAAGGGGCGCGGCGTCGCGGGCAAGAAGGGCACGGGCGACCTGCTCGCGACCATCCAGGTCGCGGTGCCGGGCCACCTCACCAAGGAGCAGGTCTCGCACCTCGAGGCGTTCGTGCAGGCGGGCCCGGCCGAGTCACCGCGGGACGACCTGCTCGCCAAGGCGACGGCCTCCTGATGCTGGGCGTGCCCGAGGGCCTCGACGAGTCGTCGCCGATCTTCTCGATCGCGGCGGCCGCCGAGCTCGCGGGCCTGCACGCCCAGACCCTTCGGCAGTACGACCGGCTCGGGCTCGTCGAGCCCGCCCGCACGGCGGGCAACACGCGGCGCTACTCGATGCGCGACATCGGGCGGCTCAAGCAGGTGCAGCTGCTCTCGGGCGAGGGTGTCTCGCTCGAGGGCATCCGCCGGATCCTCGAGATGAGCGACGACAATCGCGAGTTGCGTGCGCGCGTGCGCGAGCTGGAGGCCGCACTCGCGGATGCCGTCATGCAGCAGGCGGGCCGGCGCGTCTTCGCGGTCGGCCACACCGGCATCACGGCGCTGCGCGCGGGCGCTCGCCCCGCGAAGCCCGGGCAGATGGTGCTCTGGCGCCCGGGCCGCCACTGACGACCGGGGCTCGGTGCCAGAATGAGGGCGTGGCAGCGACGGTGAGGATGCACTCCCCGGTGCCCCGTGGGTCGGGGCTCCGCGCCGCACCCGGTTGCGCCGGTCAGGCGAGGAAGACGAACCGATCGTGACGGATCCGCGCGACGCCACCGACCCCGCCGGCGCTCCGCCGCCACCCGGCGCGAACAGCCCGGTGCCCGCGGATGCAGCCGCGCGAGCGGCCGCCGCTGGCAGGGCGAAGCAGCGCCCGCGCCGGTCCGCGCCCGGCCGCGATGCGCTCGTGCCGTCGACCGCGATCGAGAACCGCGCGCGGGATCGCGCGAGTGCACGGCGAGCCCGGCTGGGTGTGGTCGGTGCGCCCGGATCGCAGATCGCGAACCCCGGTGGTGGCATGCCCGGGCGCCTGCTCCCGCCGGGCTTCGCGCCGGCCGTCGCAGAATCCATGCCGACGCGCTTCGTGCCCACGGCCTGGCAGGTGCAGAATCCCGCGGCGGGCATGCCGTTCGCCGGTGCGCCGGTTGAGCGGCAGGGCCCGCCCCCGCAGCATCCCGCCGCTGCACGGCCGTGGCCGCACGAGGCAGGGCCCTACGGAGCGGGCTATGCACCAGGGCCTGGGTCGTACGGGCCTGGGTCGTACGGGCCTGTGCCGTATGGGCCAGTGCTCAACGGCGCACCGCTGTACGCGGCCATGCCGCCGCCCCCGCCCCCACGCGTGCCGTGGACGCCGAAGCAGCGGCGAACCGCGCTGCTGAGCGCTTGGCTCGGCCAGACCGTGATGGCGCTCGCGACCCACCTGCTGACCGCGTTCTTCCTGATTGTCGCCCTCGCGCTGCTGCTGCATGGCTCGGGCGATTCGAGCGACTTCGAGGCCGACTCGTTCACCGCGATCATCGCGCGCTGGACCATGATCGATCGGGTCTGGGCGTCCGCGCTCATCGGCCTGCTGGTGGGCGGGGGCATCCTGGCGCTCGGATGGCTGCTGCAGGCGATGTGGGGCAGGTCCGCGGGGCTCGCGAAGCCGCATCGCTCCACCTGGCTCGCCTGGCTGTGCACCACGGCGGCCACGGGGCTGATCGGCATGGTGGTGTGGCCGACCGCGCTCATCGGCGGCTTCGTGCTCGTGCTCGCGAACGATCAGGCGTCGCTCACGACCGGCACCATGTGGGAGGTGCTGTTCTGGCAGCTCGGTGTCGCGGTCGTGCTGACCGGAGGCGTGGGGCTGCTGTTCGGCTGGCTCTTCTGGTCGCAGGCGCAGCCGCGCATCGACTTCCGCGCGCTCGCGGAGGCCGAGGAGGCTGCCGCCCGCGCCGCGGACGAGGCGGAGCTCACCGACGTGCGGCTGCGGGGTGAGCCGTCGAGGCGGGGCAGCGATCCCTCCGGCCCGGGCAGCGCGCTGCGATGAGTCGCAGGCCCATCCGCCGCCAGGAGCGGGCCGATCCGCTGAGCCCGAGCCAGAAGGCTGCGGTGCAGTCCGCGGGCGCCGTCGGCCTCGCCTTCGTGGCGGCGGGCGCGAGCCTCGTCTGGGGGCTGCTCGTGTCGGCGCTCGTGCTCGTGATCCTGCGCGCCGCCGTGATCGATCTGTTCGACGATGTCGAATGGGGGCGCGGCGTCATCGACTGGATCGAGCAGCTGCAGCCAGGCTGGCTGGCGCCGCTCGTGCTCGTGCTCGTGCTGCTCGCGGTCGGCGCGATCGCGCTCGGCAGCTGGCTGAGCACGCGGCGGATGCGCGCGGCGGGTGTGGTCGGCGCGACATCCGTCACGTTCCGGGGTGCGGCGATCGGCACCGGTCTGCAGGCGGTGCTGTCGACGCTGTCGAGCTGGCTGCTCGGGCTGCTCGTGCTGCTGACGGGCGTGGTCGGCTTCTGGATCATCGCGTCGACCTGGGTGGTGCTGTCGATCCTCACGTCGACGCTCATCGGCTGGTTGGCCGGCCCGCGCACCTGGCTCGCGATCGCGCGGCGTGAGGCACGACGGGCGGCCGCCGTGCCCGCGTAGCACGACGGCCGGGCGGCAGGTGCCGCCCGGCCGGTGCTGCGGTGCTGCGGCGCGCCAGCGCTACGCCGGCGAGCTGCTCTCGCTGGTCGACGAGCTGAACCGGCCCTCCTGGCTGTCGGCGTCGATCGCCGTCTGCCCGCTGCCCTGCTCGATTGTGATCTTGCGGGGCTTCGCGCGCTCGGCCACGGGGATCGTGAGCATCAGCACGCCGTGCTCGTACGTTGCCTGGATCTTCTCCAGGTCGACGTCGCTCCCCAGCCCGAGCTGACGGATGTAGCGGCCGGCGGGCCGCTCCTGCGCGAGCCACTGCGTGCCCTCGGAGGCACCGATGGTGCGCTCGGCCTGGATCGTGAGCGTGTTCGCGTCGACGTCCAGGTCGATCGAGCCGGGGTCCACGCCGGGCAGGTCGACGTTCACGACGTAGTGATCGTCGGAGCGGTAGAGATCCATCGGCATCCAGCTCGCCGAGCGCTGCGTGCCGCCGCTCGTGAGCAGTCGAGCCGCCATGCGATCCATTTCGCGGAAGGGATCAAAGGTCAGCGCCATGACAACCTCCTCCTGGTCTGAGGTCGTCGCCCTGCGCGACGACCCGGTGTCTGTCGCGGCCCGTCTCGGGGCCGTCTCCAGTATTGGCACTCTCCCTATGAGAGTGCCAATCTCCAACTGGGGAGACGCTCAGCACGGCACCGGGAGGGCGACGGATGCATCGTGCGACGACTGCTGCTGCGGCAGACGATGGGCAGGACTGCCCATCGCGCTGGCGCGCGGCGCCGCCATACGATCACGATGACGATGGGAGGCACCCCCGATGGCGATGAACCTACCGGGCGAGCTGGTGTGGGTGCTCGACATGCTCGGCTATGACTGGCCCCCGCTCGACGAGGACGAGATGCGGCGCGCGGCCCAGATCATGCGCACCTTCAAGGACGACATCGTGGGAACGGTCGAGGTCGCCGACAAGAGCGTGAAATCCGGCGTCGGCGCAGCCGTGCACGGGCAGGTCTCCAGCTCGTTCACGAACGCGTGGGACACCGACAGGGCTTCGAACATCGCGAAGCTGATCGATGCGCTCGATCCCGTAGCGGGTGGGATCGATATCGGTGCCGAGGCGGTCGTCGCCCTGAAGGTCAAGGTGATCGCCGAGCTCGTGATCACGGCCGCGCAGATCGCCGCCGCCGTCGCGGGCGCATTCTTCACCTTCGGTGCCTCGCTGGCGGCCAACGCGGCGATCCTCGTCGCGCGCAAGAAGGCGCTCGACGTGCTGACGAACATCGCCGTCGATCAGCTCGCACAGCAGCTGCTGCCCATGATCATCGAGCCCCTGCAGGGACCGATGATGGATGGGATCACGGCGATGCTGGAGGCGGAGGTGACCGAGGGGGCGATCGGGGATGTCTCGAAGTTCGAGGCGGACCTGGATGCGCTCGACGCCGCCGCCGCCGACTTCGATGCGAACGCGACCGATCAGGATCGGCTCGCCGACGACTTCATCGCCCAGATCACCTCCTGCCAGATCTTCACAGGGTGATACGGGATGTCGACGATCAAGATCATCCTCAAGGAGGCCTTCGACGTCATCGAGGAGCTGGCGCCCAAGGCCGCGAGGGCCGTCTCGCAGAAGTCGACCAAGCTCGGCGCGAAGACACGGCAGATCCGGCGCCAGATCGAGGCGAAGGATGCCGAGCTTGCCGGCGCGCAGCGCAAGCCCGACCGCGCGCCGGGTCACCACACGCCAGAGCCCTCCTCGCCGGACGCGAACGGCCTGAACAAGCCGGCATCCGCACCCGACGGTCCGCACGCTCGAGACACCTGGCCGGATGTCGACACGGAAGCCGCCAACGCCGCTACTGCTGCCGCCCGCCAGGCCGCGGTCGAGTCCGGTGAGATTCCCGCTCCCGATTTCGGCCGTCTGACAGCCGAGTATCACGGTCGGCCGCCGGCCGACATGGAAGCGCCCCATGGTCACCACATCGTCTTCAAGAGGGGCGTGGGCGCGCGCCAGCAGGCAGTGGCCGCGCAGATGAAGGAGATCCTGGAGCGCAACAGGATCGACTGGTACACGGGACCTCACAACCTGACATGGGCGCCGAACGTCGCCGGACAGCACAACATCGCGAACGCCCGCGCGGTGCTTCGCAATCTGCAGGAAGCCGACGCGCTCGGGCGCGACGCGGTCATCGAGGCACTGCGGAACTCGGGGAGAGATGTCTTCGGGGGCCGGCCATGAGTCGTCGCACGTTGGCGGCCGCCAATAGAGTCGCCGCATGAACACTGACCTTGCGGCCTGGTCCGAGCAGTTCTCGGACGACGTCAAGCCCGTGCTCGAGGCGGCCCTGCTCGCGGTCGTGGCCGCACGGCCAGCCGACGATGTCGCCGGAATCGGCATCGCAACCGACGCCGACGCCGGCTCGATCGTGGCATTCGCGAACTCGCGCGCGAATCTCGAGCGCATGGTCGCGGAAGACCCGGAGTTCGCCTTGGACTCCAAGTGGCACATCGGCGAGTGGGATCTCGACCTCGCAGGCTCGGACTCGGCCGACCCTCTGGCCTCGGTTCGCGAGCAGCTGGCGCAAGCGAAGCTCGAGGTCGCACCGGAGGCGCCGCAGGTGGGCTTCGGGGTCGCCGGGATGCAGGAGTTTCGCTTCGCCGTGTGGGGCGCGATCGCGCGCGCGATGGCTGCATCCGCTCGGGAGGGCTTCTTCGACGCGTGGCCCGCCGCCGCCAAAGTCTTCATGCCGCTCGATGCGGATGTCGATGAGGTGCAGCTCGCAGCGTGGAGCTCGCCGCTCAACGATGACGCCGGCGTCGCGGAGCTGCGCGCGTTCCTGCAGCTCACGTAGCCGCAGCTGGAGCGAGCTCGGCGTGCACGGGCCGCGAGTGCGCGGGGCTGCGCGTGCCGCAAGGCGCAGCGTGCCGCAATGCACAGCGCGCTGCACGCTGCGGGACGTCGCCCCGCGACGTCCCGCGACAGAATTGTCACCATCGGCTCGCAACGGCGCCTCAAGGCAGCCGATCGTGACATCTCTGCGAGCCGGGGCTCGTCGCGGCGATGCTGCGCGCTGGGGTGGGCGCCGCGATGGCCGCGTCAGCGGTCGGGGGTGAGCATGCGCAGTGCCGCGCGCACGCGCATGGGCCGGCATCCGGCATCCGTCAGCCGCCGCACGATCACCGGCTCGCGCTCGGCGAGCATGATGCCGCGCTTGACGAGGAACGCCAGGCTCTTGCGGTGCTCACGCAGATCGCGCGCGAACCGCAGGCCCATGGTCGCCCAGCGCGAGCGGTGCACCACGATGGCGTCGTCGAGGATGCCCCGCCGATCGGCGTCTGCCACGACCTCGCTCACGAAGATGCCCTCGGCGACGAAGCGGGTCGCGCCGCCGAGCGTCACCTCGTGCTCGCCCACGGATGCGCTGCGCGAGATGTCGTAGATCGGCGCGGTCGTGCGGCCCGTGCGCGCGAGCTCCTCGAGTGCGTCGATGGCCCGGTCGCGGTGCCAGCTGCCGGGGTGATCCCAGTCGACCTCGCCCGACTCCAGCCGCGGCAGCTCCGGGTCGTCGCCCTCGCGGTAGAAGTCGTCGAGCCGCAGCACGGGAAGCCCCGAGTGCCTGGCGATGCGCGACTTGCCGGAGCCTGATGCGCCTCCGATGAGCACGAGCTTGGCGAGGGGCTCGAAGGGCGCAGGCATAGGGACGAGTCTGCCGGATGCGCGCGGTGCTTGCGCGCGCTGCCCGCGCACGCAGGCTTGTCGCTGGCCGTTTCCGAGGTTGTCGCGGCAGCGACGGGCCGCCGCTCACGCGCCGGCGCCCGCGGGTCAGGCGTCGCCGAGGAAGCGCGAGAGCACCTCGGTGAAGACCTTCGGCTGCTCGGAGTGCACCCAGTGGCCAGCGTTCTTGATCGTCACGCGCCGCACGCGAGGGAAGCGAGCCTCCATCGCGTCAGCGAACTCATCGCGCACGTAGCCGGAGTTCGCGCCGCCGATCCAGAGGACCGGCCCGTCGTAGACGGCGTCGGTCGCGGGGAAGCCGCGCAGCACGTCGAGGTCGCGGCGTAGTACCTCGAGGTTGGGCAGCCAGCGCCATCCCTCTTCCTCCCAGCGGAGGCTCTGCAGCAGGAAGCCGCGGATGCCGCGGTCGGGCACCGCCTCGCTCAGCGCCGCGTCCGCGTCGGCGCGCGACGCGATCTGCGCGAGGTCGATGGCGAGCATGCCGTCGATGAAGCCGCGAAACTCGTCAGTGGAGCGGTACTGCACCGGCGAGACGTCGACGACCACGAGGCGCTCGACGCGCTCCGGGTGCCGCAACGCCGCGAGCATCGCCGCCTTGCCGCCCATCGAATGGCCGACCAGGGCGCCGGGCTCCTCGAGCAGGCCGGCCACCGCATCCGCCATCTCGAGGTAGTCGAGTCGCTCCGTCCAGTTCGACCGCCCGTGGTTGGGCATGTCGACGAGCGTCACGCGATGCCGGTCGGCGAGCGACTTGCCGATCTGCGTCCAGTTCCGGCCCTGCCCGAACAGGCCGTGGCAGAAGGTGACCCGGGAGCCCTGCTCGCCGAGCTGCGTGGTGTGGAGCGCGCCCGTCATGGCTCCACGCTATCCACGCGGGGCGCGCGGGCTGGTGACGAGCCGGGCGGCGATCTCTTCCACCGTCTCCAGCTCACCAGCCGCGACGGCCATGATCAGATCAAAGGCCTCGTCGTTGGTCAGCTCGAGCCTGCGCCCGTTGACACCGAGGAACGCGATCGTTCCGGCGAGTGCGAGAAGCTTGTTGCCATCAAGGAGCGCGTGGTTGCGCGCGAGCGAGTGCAGCAGCGCCGCCGCCTTGAGGTCGAGCGTGGCGTAGGCATCGTTGCCGAGGAGCGTTGTCTGCGGTCGCGCGACCGCGGCTTCCAGCAGGCCGAGATCCCGCACCGGTGCTGCAGCACCAAGCGCGCGCTCGGCGACGCGCAACAGCTCGGCCAGGGTGAGGAAGATCACTCGCCGAGTCGCTCGAGCGCCTCGGCGTACCGGGGGAGCTCGTCGTCGAGTACCTGCTCGAGCAGCTCCGCGCGGCTGCGTTGCTCGATGTAATCGCGGACCGCCTGCCGTGCAACGTCCTGCATGGAGCGCGATTCGAGCTCGGCGCGGCGGCGGAGAGCATCGGATTCGTCATCCGTGAGTCGCAGTGTCATGGCCATGACGTGATGGTATCACTCGTGACACCGACGAGCAGGCGCGAATCGCTGAGCTCAGCGTCGCGCGCCTCGGCGCCAGCGGGCGATCGCCACGAGCCCCGCGGCAACGAGCACCACGGCTGCCGCGATGATCACGCTCATGATGGCGACACCGACGTAGCCGTTCGCGTGCGTTGCGGGATCGAGGAACGGGTAGGGATACCACCAGTCGCGGCCGGTCGCCTGGTCGAGCGTGAACGGCCCGCGCAGCAGCGTGTAGCTCAGCCACACGATGGGGAAGATCACCACGATGCCGAGATCGGGGAACCGCACGTCGCGCTTGCCCGAGCTCAGCAGCCAGTCGACCAGCATCCACAGCGGTGCCACGAGGTGCAGGATCTCGTTCGACCAGCCGAGCGTCGCGCCCTGCGGCAGCTCGATGCCGCGCAGCAGCGTGTTGTAGACGATGCCCGTGACCACCATGTAGGTCGTGACGCTCAGCAGCAGCACGTCGAAGCGCCGGCCGATGCGCGGGCGGCCGAGCTGGGCCGCCACCAGAACCGCGAGCACGACCATCGCCAGCACGTTCGACTCGATGGTGAAGAACGAGAAGAAGTTGAGCAAGTTGAGCGGGATCGACGCGTCGCCGCGGGCCGTCCAGAACGTGATGCTCGTGATGAGCTGGCCGATGACCGCCGCCAGGATCAGCAGCGCCGTGAACGCGCGTCCGATGAGCACGACCCGGCGGACCACCGAGGGCTGGGACGCGGCCGGGGCCGGTGCGGCGTTCGTCATCTGGGCTCCTGCGTGCTCAGGCTGCAGCGCGGAGGGAGGGCCCCGTCGCGGTGTCAGCAAGCGTAGTTGCGCTTGAGACGCTGCCACCTTGAGAGCGCGACCTGCGCGGCGGCTGCGATGACCAGCAGCGCGGTCACCGCGAGGCACGTCGTCGCAACCCCGAAGTACCCCTCGTCGTAGGTCGAGGGATCAAGGTGCGGGTACCAGTAGGGATTCTCGATCGCCTCCTCGGGCGTCCCCGGCGCGCGGAGCAGCGTGTAGGCGAGCCAGGTCGCGGGGAACAGCAGCACCGTGCCGACGTCGCGCCACCGCAGCTCGCTCTCGCGCGTGCTCGCGATGCGGTCGATCACCATCCAGAGCGGAGCGATGAGGTGCAGCACCTCGTTCGCCCAGTCGAGCGTCGCGGCCGGTGGCAATTCGATGCCGCGCATCAGCGCGTTGTAGACGATGCCCGTCACGACCATGTAGCTGGTCGCGCCCAGCAGCAGCACGTCGAATCGGCGTCCGAGGCGCGGGCCGCCGAGCTGTGCCGCGACCAGCATCCCGAGCAGCACCAGCGACAGGATGTTCGACTCGACCGTGAAGAACGACAGGTAGTTGACGGCGTTCTGCGTCACATTGTGTGCGCCCTGCTCGTGCCAGAAGGTCAGGCTGGTCGCCATCTGTCCGATCACCGAGACGAGGATCGACGCTCCGATCGAGATGCGACCGACGAGCAGCACGCCCCGCCGGCGGCCGATCGCGGTGTGCAGGTCCTCGATGACAGTCACTCCTCCACCCTAGGCAGAGTCCTGAGGGTTGCTCGAGCCCTGAGGAAGTCCTGCGGGTCGTGCACTGGTGACTCGCAGGAGGTGCTTGCGCCCGTGCTGCCACAGTGCGGGCGAGCCTCTCTCTACTCGGGCACGGTGGGATCGCCGAAGACGGAGAGCATCACGACGTATGCCAGCGTCTTCGCGGACAGCCGGGCAGGATCGCCCGTGTACGCGTTCGTGAAGATGCGGAGCAGCACATCGTCGTGCCCGAGCAGGTACTCGGCGGAGCCGATTGCGGCGTCGGACTCCGTTGTGACGACGTCGAGGTCGCCATGCGCGGTGTAGGCGACGTCGCGCTCGTCACCGGCGTTCGGATGACGCTGGATGACGGGCACGTCGACACCCTCGTACAGCTCGACGTAGACGTGGGGGCCGTGCGCACGATCTTCGGTCCAGAGCATGCAGTGCACGGACAGATGATCGACGAGCGCACCGTCGTAGATGTCGGGTCCGCCGACCATGATGCCGTCCCAGGCCTCGAGCTCGTAGCCGTCGGCCTGCCACTCGGTCGTGAACGGCCCATCCGCGATATCCGCGCAGGAGCGCGGCGTCGCTGGCGGCATCGGCGTCGACTCGGGTCCGGCCTCCGTGGTGGGCGTTGGGGGCGCCGATGGCGTGACGGCCGTGGCAGAAGCCGTTGGCATCGACGCCGGAGGGCGCGACATGGACGGGCTCGGCGTCGAAGGGGAGAGTGCGCCCTGCTGACAGGCCGCGAGGGTCAGGGCGAGTATCACGAGCGGTACGGCGGCCCAGACTCTCCGCAAGGTCGGCATCGCCCGCCCCTCTCGATCGTCAGCGAGAGTGTACGCCCCCGTTCTCTCGCGATCCGCAAGCCACGAGGCTCCTCCCGTGCTTCGACATCGGTTCTGAATCGATTGTAGGTTCTCACGCTCCGTGTCGCACGAGATCCCCGTGATTCCGGAGAAGTCGCGGGGCCGTTGGGTACCCGCGAGTCTCACGTTCGTGTCGCATTCCTCAGCTCGGGGCGATCCGGCTGTGTGCAGGTTGGCGCCCTACCTGGCGCCGGTCGGAGCAAGCCCCGTCACTGGTCGAAGTGGGTTGCGGGCTGAGCGTGGTCGAAGAGCCTCCAGCGGTGCTCCGGCGCCGCGACGACAGTCGCGAGGTCGGTCAGCGTTAGCTTCCATGGTGACGGAGCCCCAGCCCCTTCGTGACCAATCCGTTACGTGCTTTCTATCTCGCGCGCCGAGTAGCGGCCATAGTCTCGCGTTGACTCAATGCTTCGACAGAAAGTTGACCGGATGACCAAGATTCGGCTCCGCGCCGCCGCCACTGTGTTGTCGGCGGTAATGGCGGCATCGCTGCTCAGCGCAACTACCGCCAATGCCACTGGCTCCGAGGCCGATGACATCGTCCAGATCCTCGAGTCCGTACCGACCGAGATTCCCGTTATGCAGGACGTCACCACGGATGGCGCGACCGATCTCGTGGCGCCGGGAAGCGCGTCGAGTGACCTCGCGGCGATTGAGGACGTGTTGGACGTGTCTGTGTCGGCGCTCGGAGAGAATCCGCTGTCGCTCGAGTTGCTCGCCGCACAGGATGCGGCCACAGTGAGCGTTTCGCAGGATGGTGTCGAGGTCATCGACAACGGGGACAACTCCTTGACGGTGCCGCTCAATCGCGCCGATGGATCGTTGCAGGTCGTGTTCGTGATTGAGACGACTGACGCGCCGACGGAATACGCAATCGACGTCGACCTGCCCGAGGGCGCAGTGCTGACGCAGGACGAAGGTGGAGCTCTCCTGGCCACAGGCGCGGACGGCCAACTAGCGCTCGGTGTGGCGCCGGCATGGGCATACGACGCCGCTGGCACAGCCGTCCCCACCCACTACGTCGTGCAGGGATCCGAGATCACTCAGGTTGTCGAGCACACCTCTGGTGACTACCAGTACCCGATCGCGGCCGACCCCTGGTTTGGCAAGCGACTCTTCAGCCCGATGACCGTCAATCGCAACGGAACCTTTGCGGGCAAGAACGTATACTCCGGCCGCCTGACCACCTGGGGTGTCGCCATGGGACTGTCTCCGCAGGGACTCTTCATCATGGGCTCTGCTGGCTTGGCGGAGTTCACGTCGCAATGGGCGACTGTGAGGAACAGCGTCAGTCTCCAACAGCAGTATCAGTGCCACGCGGTCTGGGGACGGGCCATCATCGGCGCTGGCTTCCACTGGGATCTTGAGCTCTCTCGCCCCACGAATGGCAACTACTTGAACGTCTTCGCCCACCGGTGTAACTGGTGAGCACCATGCCGCATCCGGCTCCGCCACGGAAGGGTGTATCCGTCGCTCGGGTGCTCCTGCTGGCGCTGATCGCATTCATGGTGGGAGTGCTGCTGACGACCGGCGGCGCCGCACTCGTGCGCTGGCTGACCGACGATTCGCGTCCGGGAATCACCCTTGCGGACGTCGTGCGCGATAGCGTCCCCGGCTTTGCGAATGCCTCGGACCCAAGCGAGGATGCCTGCGGCGACCGACGTGGATGCGTCGAGGGCGTAGTCGGCGATGGCGTCGCCATCTACCGCTATCACTCGCTTGACCTCGCGCGCCAGTCCGTCGTCTACAGCGACGCCGACTTCTACCGGTCGGACCGCTTTGTCATCGAGTTCGAGGACACGCTAACGCCCGACGAGCGGCTCCAGCTGCTGCAGGTCGTCGAAGGGACATGGACCGGCAGCGGCGATTGACGCGAGGTTCCACACTGAAGCGGGGATGGTCCTAGTGCAGGAGCATCCCCGCTTCGTCGAAGTCCGCCGACGTTCCCAGAACGATCGTCTTCGGTGAGGTAGCGAACCTCGGTGTCAAGCAGCTGGCCGCCGGTCACGCCTCCAGGAAGCGTTGCGCCACAAAAATGAGAACGTGCGACACCGCTGCGCCACGGTATTGAGAATGCGCCACCGGAATTGAGAATCCCCAGTCGGTTGCTGCTGCTTGTAGGTTCTCGCGCTGCGTGTCGCAGCGATTCCGCGTGATGCCGCGGAAGTTGAGGAGGTGTCGACGGTCCTCGATGCTCACGTTCGTGTCGCAATCCTCGGTGGGCGGCGCGACTGTAGGTGACTGCGTGTGTCTTTGCAGGAGCGGCCGCGCGCCCAGATCTTCACGGATTGAGGTGAGGCGCGGGCTGCGTCAGCTGGTCTGATCCCGCCGCCACTCTGGTTGACCTTAAGTGTGAAGTGCTCGAGGTGGCCGCGGCCCCAAAGACGATCGTCAACGACGGCCCCTCGCAGGCACTGTTGGCGAACGCGCCCGGCGGGCAAATGACGGCGCTCACTGAAATTCCTCAGTTCTGCTCATCGAAATTCCCCACCCTGGGTCGCTCCGTCGCATGAGGCGGGCCTCCCTCGATGCTGGTGGTCTCTGACCACACACCAGCTTCCGAGGGAGGCCCTCTTCTCATGCTTTCAGAGAGGAGCAGCGTGGACATCCACGCTCTGCACCGGCAGGGGATGACGATCAGCGAGATCGCCCGCCGCACAAACCACGACCGCAAGACCATCCGCGCCCACCTCGCCGGTGAGCGCCAACCCGGCATCCGAAAGCGAGCATCCCCGGACCCGTTCGATCCGTTCGTCGACTACGTCACGGCGAGGCTGGTCGAGGATCCACACCTCTGGGCGATGACGTTGCTGGACGAGCTGCACCGGCTGGGGTTCACCGGCTCGTATCCGACGCTGACGAGACAGATCCGCGCCCGCAGGCTGCGGCCGGCATGCATCGCGTGCGCGCACGTGACCAAGCGGGCGAACGCGATCATCGAGCATCCGCCGGGCGAGGAGACGCAGTTCGACTGGGTCGAGCTACCCGACGCACCGACCGGTTGGGGCTACCCGACCAAGCGCGCCTACGCGCTGGTCGGCTCGCTCGCCCACTCCGGCTCCTGGCGCGCGGTGCTCTCGCCCTCGATGGACGAGCCGCACCTGCTGGCGGCGATGACGGCCCTGCTGGCACTGCACGGCGGCCTCACTCGCATCTGGTGGTTCGACCGGATGCGGACCGTGCTGAACCCCGCCACCGGGGACCTCACGCCGACCTTCGCCGCGTTCGCAAAGCACCACGGCGTGACCGCGGTTGTCTGCCGTCCCCGCTCGGGCAACCGCAAGGGCGTGGTCGAGAAGAACAACCACACCGCAGCCCAACGCTGGTGGCGCAACCTGTCCGACGAAGTCACTGCCGAGCATGCGCAGGTCTCGCTCGAGGCGTTCGCCCGCCGCCAAGATGGTCGGCGACGCGAGGGCAAGCACGGCACGACGACTGCGGCGGCCATGCGCGCCACCGAGGGGCTGCGGCCGTTGCCGCCGGCCGTGTTCCCGGTGGTCGTGGCGGAGCAGCGCACCGCGACCCGGCAGGCGCTGATCGACTGGCGCGGCAACCGCTACTCCGTCCCGCCGGAGTTGGCCGCGGCGCGCGTGACTGTCCAGCACCGGCTCGGCGCTGCCGTGATCGACATCGCCACCGCCTCGGGGGTCGTGGTCGCCCGGCACCGGCTGGCCGAGCCGGGCCTGGGCGTCACGATCCGCGACACCGGCCACGTCACCGCGCTCGAGACGATCGCGCTCGCCTCCGCACCACCCGGACGGCCCCACCGGCGCAAGGAACGCATCCCACCCGGCAGCGCGGCACTGGCCGCCGCCGCCATCCTCACCGGCGAGACCACGCCGACCACCACCGTCATCGACCTGGCCGCCTACGAGCAGGCCGCGAAGAACAGGAACACCCTCCCATGACCACCACCACCACCGTGACCGCGAAGACGGCCGCGAGCACCTATCAGCAGCTGCGCGGCCACCTGGCCGAGCTGAAGCTCGCCGACGCCGCCGAGGCCCTCCCGTCCGTGCTCGACCAAGCCACCGCCGAGGGCTGGTCCCTGACCCACACGCTCGAGCGGCTCCTGGCGATCGAGGTGACCGCGACCGACGCGCGCCGCCTCACCGGCCGCTTCCGGTTCGCGAACCTCCCCGCCGGCGCCACGCTGACCGACTTCGACCTCGACGCAGCCTCCGGCATCGACCAGAACCTGCTCGCGGAGCTCGGCACCTGCCGATACCTCGAGACCGCCACCAACGTGCTCCTGATCGGCCCGCCCGGCGTCGGCAAGACCCACATCGCCACCGGCCTCGGCCACGCTGCCGTCGAGGCCGGCTACCGCGTCTACTTCACCTCCGCCGCCGACCTCGCCGCCCGCTGCCACCGCGCCGCGATCGAGGGCAAGTGGTCGACCATGATGCGCTTCTTCGCCGGCCCCACGCTGCTGATCATCGACGAACTCGGCTACCTGCCACTGCCCGGCGAAGCCGCTTCAGCACTGTTCCAAGTCATCAACCAGCGCTACCTGAAGACCTCGATCGTGCTCACCACGAACCGGCCCGTCGGCGCCTGGGGCGAGATCCTCGGCGACACCACCGTCGCCGCCGCCATGCTCGACCGGCTCCTGCACCGATCGGTCGTCGTCACCCTCGACGGAGCCTCCTACCGGCTCCGCAACCACCACGCCGCAGCCGACGAACTCCGACGCGCCACGACGGGCACGAACCTGCACTAGCCTGACCACGCGACCTGGGGAACTTCGGTGAGCAACTCCGGGGAAATTCGCTGAGCGCCGTCACAAACTCGGGCTATGCAAGTGGTGATCTGCGGGGCCGGTCTGGGCGGGCTCGTGCTGGCGCAGGCGCTGCGCGGTCATGCCGATGTCATCGTGCTCGATCGTGACAGTGAGGCGGCCGATACGGGCGGCTATCGCATCGCGTTGACACCCGAGGCGGTGGCGGTCGTCGAGCGGCACTTGCCAGCCTCGCTGGTCGGCCGGATCCGCGACGTCTCCGATGGCCCGTCGACGTTCTCGCAGTTCACTATCGCGAATGCGCGACTGCAACCCATCGTCGTCGCGCCCGAGCCAGATGGGCAGGACCGCATGCTGTGCCAACGGCGGGCGCTGCGAACCCTGCTCGTCGACGGACTGGGCGATCGCATCCGCTTCTCATCGACAGTGATGGCCGCCGAGGCTCTCGACGGCGGAGGAATCGTGACGCTGCACGACGGCACGCGCATCGAGGGCGATGTGATCGTCGCAGCGGAGGGCGCACGCTCCCCGACGGTGCGCTCGATCGCGAGGGCCGAGACGAGCCGCGACTTGGGGCTGGTCGGCATCGCCGGATCGGCACCGCTGAAAGGTCGCGGCTCCCTGCCGAAGTTTCTGCTGCGCGGTCCGGCGCTGGTGATTGATCATCGCGGCCTGGGCATGTTCCTCTCGCTCGCCTCGCGCGGGCTCGGCCCGGTGCCGGCCGAACTCGCAGACGCTGTGGGGCCGCCGTCGCTGGTGTGGGGACTGATCGCTCGTCGTGACATGCTCGGCGACGTCGCGCATGCGCCCGCGGGTGAACTCGTCACACGCTCGCGCTGCCTCGTGGACGCCTGGCACCCATGGGTGCGATCGCAGATCGACGCCTCTGACCTTGATCGCGTCGCCGCGTTCACCTTCCGAGCCGCGTCCCCGACGGCCCCGCGCTTTCCCTGGGCGCCGTCGCGGATCACCGCGATCGGCGACGCCGTGCACGCGATGCCGCCTACGGGTGGACGTGCCGGCTCGACTGCGATCCGCTCCGCCGGCGCGCTCGCTGACGCACTCCTCGCTGGCAATGACATCGATGAGGCGATCACCCACTACCAAGCGCAGGTCGATGCATGGGCCGTACCAGCGATCCGGGCATCGCTCGGACCCGTCCGCGCAATGCAAGCTCTTGCAAGGCCGGCAGCCAGGACGCTTGCCCGTCCCGCGCTTGCCGCAGCCGGCGTAATCGGTGAAGCCATCCACCGCAGGACTCTCATGCGCCACTGACCGTCAGCGGTGTCGCCTGAGTAACGAAGCCGCGGGTCGCGATCGCGATTGGCTCTGTCAACTCGGTCCAAGGTCAGTGCCCCGGGCTAGTGTTCGCTGCATGACAGGCGACGAGCTGGAGCGAGTGTCGGGAATCCGTGACGTCAGCAGCTTGTACCGCAACTTCGACGGTGAAGATGTAGTGATCCGGCCCGCGTCAGGGGATCGGAAGGCGTTCCGTATCGAGGTCATGCTCGAGGGGGACAAGGCGGTCTTCCCCGCCACGGCGCCGGTGGAGGAAGGCGACTTGCTGGAGCGCAACGATCCCCGTGGGGGCGTGATCGAGTACGCGATCGCGAGGTATGACTTCGTGAAGGCCCCTATGTCGCACTTCGAGGATCAGTGGGACGCGACTTTGGTTCGGAAGGGCAGGGTGGCGCGTTCGTTCGCGCAGCCTCAGATCGTGGTGCACGGCGGAACCAACCAGTTCTCCATCGGTGACCACAACAAGATGAAGCAGTTCAACGGAGCCGGCTCACGAGAGTTGCTGGAAGCTCTCGATGAGGCGGAGCGAAGCATTCCTTGCGATGACCTGTCGTCCGACCAAGTTGAGGCCGTCCAGGATGCCATCGCAGACGTTCGATCGGTGGCATCTTCCGATGCGAAGCCGTCGACGATGAAGCGCGCCATCTACGGCATGAGCGGAGTTGTAGACGAGGTTGCGGACTCGTCGAAGGCGGGGGCGAAGGACGGGGTGAAGTCGTGGGCGGCGGCAACGACCGCTGCAATCTTGAGCCACGTCGTAGGGCTGTCCCAGTACTGACCGCGGCGCCATACGCGCCGAGCCGCTTCCGCCTTGTACGTGCCCTGGCGGGAGCCGGACAAGACGATGACCCGCGACTTCGACACCCCTCAATGTGAACGATGTCCCGACTCATATGTGAGCGATGTCGTGAGCGTGTATGCGCCGAGAACTTCGCCACCGTGGGCGATGACGGTGGCGTCGCTGCTGTGGACCAGGCGGATGATCTCGGTGATGGCGAGGCCGCCGACGGCGGCTGTGGCGTCGTCATGGCGAGCCAGCTCGAGCGCCAAGCCGTCCGCCGGACTGCTGTCTGCTCGGCGAGCGCGATCACGCTGCGTCAGTCGAGCGTCACCTGGCCGGACTCCACGTCGACCGTCACCTCGACCTCTTCGCCGCCGCGCATCAGGTCGAACTGGTACTCGCGCATGCCGTCGTCCCATTCGAGCTTCCAGCCCACCAGCGGGCCGTCGACCTCTGCTGTCGCGAGCTCGAGCGCCTCGTCGTACGTCATCGGATCGCTCAGGTCGATCGGCTCCTCGGTATCGCTCGTCGACTCCGACTTCTGCCCGACGATCTCGCCGCTCACCGCATCGATCTCGATCTCGTAGTCGGTGGAGCCGTCGAGGATGTTGACTTCCCATTCCCATGCGGCATCTGTCTCGTCGTAGTCGAGCTCGATGCCGTAGACGAAGCCTGCGCCGACTTCGTCGTTCGCGGTCTGCCACGCATCCTCCGGGGAAACCGGCAGCTGCGTCTCACGCAGATCCGCATTGGGACCCGGGTGCTCGTCGACGGCGCCGTCACTGCTGGACTGGCTCGGCTCGGTGGTCGGGGAAGTGCCAGGGTCGGCGCTCATCTGCTCCGCAGTTGGCGTCGTTGCGGGATCGGCAGGCGCGCCAGCTCCCGACGCACAGCCGACGAGCGCGCCGACGGTGACGATCGCGGCGATCGCGCCGACGGTGCCGCGAGGCGGGAACATAGATGACATCGAACTCTCCGATCCTCTGGCACCGGCCCGGCTCGAGGACGATGGCGACCATCGAGCGGGCGTGCGGTGCACATGGCCTTCGACGCTACGAGAGCTCGGGGTACAACGCAAGCCGTCGATGACTTGATAGTCGAGTCCGCGCACTGAGCACAGCCGCGCGGTTCACCGGAGAACGTCCGCGACCTCGGGCCTGACGGCGAACCGTGCGGGCTTCACATCGACCACCAGCGGAGAGTCGTCGGCGCGGACGATGAGGAAGTCGGGAACGTGCCGGCGCATACGCGAGCCGCCTGCTCCGAGCAGCTGCACCGCCTGCGCGGCGATGCGCTGCGTCGCCGGATCGATGTCGGCGACCAGCAGCCTCGCGAGTTCGAGTCGACTCTCGTACACGACGTGATCGCGGTTCCTGAACGACCAATACAGCCCGGAGTAGTGCCGCTGTCGCGCGTAGGACCGGACTCGACGGACCGGTCTGGATCAAGCGACGCGACTGAGGTCCACCTTGGCGAGTGTCGTGTCGATCGACTCGTCGTCCTCGGTGAGGTAGAGAACCTCGGCTTCAGCAGCTGGTCGCCGCTCATACATCAAGCATGCGCTGCGCCACGAAATTGAGAATGCGCCATCGAAATTGAGAATCTACACGGCTCACGAACGCGTTTAGAAGCGCGAGCGTCGCAGGCGCCGCGTGACCGTCCCGTTGCCCGCCGGGGGGCTTTTGGAGGCGCCGGCTGGCAGGGCCGCTGCGGTCTTGAGACTCGCTCAGTCCAGACGCGTCACCGACGCCGCAGCGGCGATCAACTGTGGGTCGTGAGCGGCCACCAGCACCGCGACGCCGTGATCGACGAGCCCGGCGAGCAGCGCGATGACGGTGTCGGCGCTCTCGCGATCAAGGCTCGCGGTCGGCTCGTCGGCGACGACGACCGCCGGCTCCATCAGGAGCGCCCGCGCAAGCGCGACGCGCTGCCGCTCGCCGCCCGAGAGCCGGTCGGGCGTGTGCTGCATGCGGTGGTCGACGCCGACGTGCTCGAGCAGCTCGACTGCGCGCGGGGTCATCCGCTTCACCGTGCGAGTCGGCACAGCGGGCAGCAGCACGTTCTCGAGCGCCGTGAGCCCGGGCAGCAGCTCTCCGCCCTGGTCGAGGTAGCCGAGGAAGGTGTTGCGGCGATCGGCGAGCACATGCTCGGGCAGGTCGGCGATACGCTCTCCCGCCCATGCGACGCTGCCCACGGTCGGCGTCGCGAGCCCCGCCGCCACCCGCAGCACGCTGGTCTTGCCCGATCCCGACCGACCCGCTAGGCAGTGGAAGCCGCCAACTTCGAGCGCGAGGTCGTATCCCTCGATGACTGTCACAATGCGATCGAGAGCGACCGGGTAGGCGATTGTGACGCTGGCGAGTGTGAGCACTGGATGCACCGTTGCGGAGCCGCTCGTCGCGGCGGCCGAGTGGGTGGTCGTCATGCGCGTCCCTTCGAGGAGGTCTTGCTGTGAGTGCGCTGCAGCACGAGCAGCAGCAAGAGCGCCGCCGCGGCGGCTGCACCCGCAATCAGCGTGCTCGGCGGCGGATCGGCAGCAGCGACGAGCGGAGCGCCCACCCAGCCGAGCAGCGCCGCGACGGCGATAGCGGGCAGGCCAACGGTGATCAACTCAGTGGCGCGGGCCGACCAGATGCGTCGGCGCCCCCACCCCATCGCCTCCAGCGCGCGCCACTGACTGGCGCGGAGCCGTGCGTCGAGGCGGCGCGCGAGCACGACCAGCACGACGCCCGAGACGATGCCGATCGCCGCCAGCACAGCTTGGACGACGAGCGCCCGGGCGCTTGAGGCATCGGCGAGCTCGGTGCTGCCTGCAGCGGCGATGCCCTGCTGCACGACCGTCCACGCGGCAGCCGTCGCGACGCCGATGAGCACCAGTGCGATCAGCACTGTAAGCGCGTGTCCGAGGTGCAGCCGCGTCTGGCCGATGCCGAAGCCGACGGTCGACGTCGCGAGCATCCGCGGTGTCGGCACAGGCGCGTGCTTGCCAACGCGCAGGGCGCGCGGCGGCGCAGGAGCTGCTCGCAGGCGCGGCACCGATGCCGCAAGCGCAACGACCGCCACGGTGACCGCGACGGCCAATGCCGCCCCGACGATCGACGGCGTCGCGGCATCCACGTTGCCGATGCGCTGCGTCGCCATGAGCGCGATCGCACCGATGCCGGCGGCGACTAGCACCCCGAGCGTCACCGCATCCTCTGCCGCGAAACGCCGGGCTATGCGCGACCGCCGCCACCCCAGACGCGCGAGCTGAGCGGCATCGCGCCGCCTCGGCGCGACACCTGCCAGCTGCACGACGCCGAACAGCAGCGTCGCAGCGCCGATAGCGAGCGCCAACACACCGATCGTCGAGCCGACGACCGCCGCCTCGACGCGCTGCGCCGCACCGATCGAAGGCCACCGCTGCTCGACCGTGCCAAGTGCGCCGACCGTTTGCACAGCATCGGCTGGCTCCGCCGCATCGGCGGCGACGCCGTGGGCGTAGCCGCCGACCTGGATCGGCACGTCCTGCCGACTGGACCCCGCCGCCATCGTGACGGTGAAGCCCGCCTCGACCAACCGCTGGCCGACCTCCGTGACGCGCTGGATGTTCTGCGGCGTGTACCCGCCGTCGATGCCCGCGACCCGCACCCTGATCGACGAGATCGGGTCGTCGACCTGCAGCAGGTGCGCCTGCGAGATGTCGGCGACCACCGTCGGCACCGGGTTGGTGATGCCGAAGCCGGTGATGGGCGGCGCGAGCGGCACCGGCTCGACCGGTTGCCCCGAGGCATCCGCCACCATCGTCGTCTCGACCTGGTCGAACGAGCCGAGTGGGGCGTAGCCGAGCGATGAGTCGTCGATGGCAATGGCGGAAGCGTCATAGTCGGCGATGGGGGCGAGCATCGCGATCGCGGTCTCGCTGCCGGGCATACCTGATTGCACCTGCGCGTCGATGATCTGCCGGTACATCGCCTCGGCACCGAGCGCGCTGCCGTCGGCGGTGGGAGCGAACGGAGCGCCGTCACGGATATCCCACCGCAACTCGGACTCGAGATACTCGCTCGCCGTCACGGCGACGCCCTCGCCTTGCGCGACGAACGGCAGCGCAGAGCTCGTGGCCGTGCCTGCGACCCCGGCGCCGGCCGTCCTGCCGCGCGGGTCGCTCTCGACGGTCGGGGCTTCGCCGCCGAGGAGCGGCACGGAGAGCGAATCGATGCCCAGGGGGTTGAGCAGCGATGAGACATCGAGCTCCTGCTCGTGCACGACCTGCCCGGGCGCATCGCCGAAGAGCTCACGCGGCACGCTGCCCATTGCGGGGTCAGGTGCGGCGAAGCCCTCCTCGACGCGCACGCTCAGCCGCAGCGCGCCCTGCTGGACGGGCGCGGTGAGCACCGGCACGACAGGCTCGGGATCGAGCGACATGCCGGCGGGCGCCAGTTCGGACGCGATCTCGCCGTCGGGCCCGGTGATCTCGGCGCGCTGCTGGCGGATCTGTTCCGCTTCGCGCACTAGCGCATCGGTCCGCGCGTTCGGCTCCGCAGCCGAGCGCTCGGCGAGTGACTCGATCGACTGCTCGACGCCCGCGAGCTCGACGAGCGGCTGCAGGAAGGCGCCGGCGTCGCCCAGCAGCTGCTGCTCGGCGACTGGATCGACGAGCGCAACGGTCGGCGGTACAGCGGGGAACGCGTCGAGGGGCACGATGGCGTGACCGCCCTCGACGCGTGTCGACGCCTGACCCGCGCCGTTCGGCCCTTCGACCTGCAGCGCGAAGCGAGCGATGATGCGGCACGATGAGGCTTCGGGCGCCGTGATCTCATAACCCACGCCGGCGACCCAGCACGTGCCGCCCAGCCCCATCGCCGTTGCCTGCTCCGCGCTCATCTCAGTCTCGGTCGGCAAGTCGGCGTCGTCGAACGCCACCCCGACGACGGCCTGCTCCACGAGGCGCTCTCCGAGGCCGTCGTCGGTCGTGTACGTGAGGGTGAGGCGATAGGCCTGCGGATCCTCGACCGCATCGCCCGGCGTGATCGGCGCGGTGAGGTAGAGCCGCGGAGCGGCATGCTCGACGCCGACCGTGATCGACCCCAGCGGCGCCGCCACCTCGACGCCCTCGATCGCCACGACGGCCGTGAGGTCGTCGAGTGTCATGCGGGTCTCGAGCGCGCCGAGGGCCGACGGCGACATCAGCCCCTCGAGCTCTGACTCGGTGCCGGGCGCCGTGACGAGCAGGTCGTACGCGCCCCGCCAATTCTCGTCGAGCAGGCCCTGCAACTGTGCCGAGGCCGCCGTGCCGGTGCCAGCGCTCGCCAGCAGGCTCATCGCGAGCAGGGCGGTGGATGCGGTAGTCAACCGGGAACGCAGTGCACGACGCAAAGGCCCGGGACTTGTCGACGCACGCACGCGCTCATCGTCACATGCGCATGGCGCGAGGGTAACGCATCCGTTCTTTCGTTATCGAACTGTGCCTCGGACGTCGTGCTCTTCTCACGACGGCAGTAGTCCCCGACCGCGGGCTCAACAACCGAATGCGCCCTGGCCGGCATCGCTGTTCACCAACGAAACCGAGTGCGATCCTCGCTGGGGGTTAGTCAAGTGCCGGCGGTGCCCGGCCTGCGAGTTCACAGTCTTCCGTTCTGCACAGCGGATGCCCTGCTGTCTCGAGGCGAACGACGGATCGATGTAGTTGAACGCCTTCGCCCGTGCTTCCGACCTTCTACTGACCCTCCTCCTTTCGGATGAGCGACGCGGCGACCGGTGGAACATTGGCCGAGTTGTCGAAACTGCGCGCCGCAGCGCCCTACGTTGTGCGTATGAAGCGATGGATTCGGCATGCGGTGATGCCTTGTATCTCGGTGATCTTGCTCACGGCCTGGTGGATCCGAGAGCGGGACCATGCCCTCTTAGACGTAGTCCCTATGCGTGAGGACACGTTCACGACAAGCCCGTACGCCGTGTTCGCGGTCACCGTCTTTGCTCTTGCGGTGGCGATGAGCCGGTCCCGACCGAGCTGGAGCATGGTCGCGATAGGACTCGTTCTCGTCGCTCAGCTGCTCTTCTGGCCTGCGCGGCTCGGGCAGACAAGTTGGATCGCTTACCTGATCCTCGTGCCAGCCGCAGTCGCCATCAGCCGCTATGTGCGCACGGGCAGGCGCGGCATCCATCTGGCAGGCGTGATCGCTGCTGCCCTGGCGGTCGCGGCACTGCTCGCTGTGCCGGCGCTTTCGTTCAAGGGGACAGAGGGCACCATAACGGGATCGCCATGGCCATCTCCCGAGGCTATTCAGAGCCTTGCTATCTGCGTTGTCGTCTGCGTCGGTCTCGCGCTTGCCGGTTGGGCACTTGGTCGGCCCAGAGCAGTACCGGACAGCCCCACATTGGAGTCGCTCGAGCAGCCCGTCGACCCAGGGTTTGAGTCGCTTTCGCCTCGAGAGCGTGACATCTTCCGTCTCGTCGCTCGAGGCCTGCCGAACGCTGATGTGGCCAAGGAGATGTTCGTGTCAGAAGCGACGGTCAAGACGCACGTGGGCAGCGTTCTTGCGAAGCTGAAACTGGCGTCGAGGAACGAGTTGATTGTGTACGCGTATGAGCGCGGGATCGTCCGCCCTGCCCATTTCCAGCGCTAAGCTCATCGCCTCGCGGGCCGATTCGCCTCGCTCGGCGACGAGCTGCGCAGCGTGGCGTGCGCGCAAGCAGGCACTTCCCCCGCAGCCCGTGATGGTGCCCGCCAGGCGGAGCGCGGACCTGGAACTGGATACCGGGGATATCAGCAAGGGTCGTGATTGGTGACCGAGTGTGTGGACGCCAGAACGGAGGAGCACCGACTCGCCCGTCCGGGACGTGGGTATTTCAGCGAGGAGTCGCCTGCCGGTACAGGACCAACCCTGGCTTCCCGTTCGGGGCGTCGGGTCCGTGTCCGATCGGCTCGAACCCAAATGCTTCGTAGAGGCGGAGAGCCGGCGACTCCATATCTGTCGTCTGCAGCCACACAGGAGCGCCGCCGATTCCCGTCAGCCAGGCTTCCAGCACACGTGAACCGAGTGCGCTTCGCGCGGCGCGTGGGTGTCGAGCCAAGAGCGAAAGCACGTGGGTGGCCGCGAGTAGCTCCGAAGCACTTCCCAGCTTGCGATGAAGCTCAAGAGACCACGAGTCCTGCTGTTCCTCCCATCTCCATGGGTGCCCGTAGGCGAACGCGGTCAGCTCGCCATCGTCTCGGGAGACCGCCGCCGTCACTTCCTCTTGTTCCAAGGCAACCCCGTAGAGACGCGCGAAGAGAGCTGCCACAGCTTCTGGCTCGCTCAGCGGAGACTCCGCGGACGCTGCCGTATAAAGTTCGCGAACAGCTTCTTCGCTCGGCATCAGCGAACGCTTGTTGGGGTCGAGGAGGTCGATCACGAGTCGACCCTATTGCGGCAGACGGTCCGCTCCACTTTGTTCGCAGGACGATCCCGCAGGGGTACGTCCAGATCCGGGGGTACCTCCTGATCAGTCAGCGAGCCGGCGCCCAAGGACTTTGACCTCAGACGTCTCGTACCCCAGTGCTTCGTAGAAACCGATGATGGCCCGGTTTTCAGCGCGCTCCATTACCAACGGGCGATCGTAAGCGTGAACGAAGAGGAAGTCGGGCACGTGCCGCCGCTGGCGAGAACCGTCGGCTACCAACCAGCTGCAATGAATCGCCAATTGTCCAGCGACCTGCTGGACAATTTCCCTGAGAACCTGCCACGAACGTGGGAAGAGCCGGACGGCCTATGGTCGGTGCGGACCGACGTGGCTGGAACTGGCAGACGCGGCGCATTCCAACTGCGCTGCACGGACGTGGGTGCGGGTTCGATTCCCGCCGTCGGCACTCACCCCTATCTCCTGCCGGCAACCACGAGGCCGTCCGCACCCCGGCTTGGGCTGTCGAGCTGCCACTGCAGCGCGACCTCTTGCTCGACAGCAACCGCCGCGACCGAGCCGAGCGTCTGCTCGACCATGAGTTCGCAGGTCACCTCAGCGGGCCAGTCGAAGTTGCCGGAGTGGGCGTACTCGTCGCTAGAGCGTGGGCTGTTGAGGCTGGGCGCGGCGAGGTAGCCGATGAATTCCTGCAGGGGCCGTGGCTTGATGCGCCAGTGCTCGTTCCTTCATGGTGGCCGGCGCGGTTTCGAGGGTCGCAATGCTGCCGCGACGAGCGCAAAGGCCGCTTTGTCGCTCGGCCGGTTTTCATCGCCTGGACTGACCGGCGTGTAGGCGGGCGGGGCGAGCGCGGGGTGGCTGGAGGTGTACCAGGCCCAGAACTGAGTGATCGTGATCTCATCGTCCGGGAGGCCGGCCGTCTCGAAGGCGTCTGCGACGGCGAGGTAGTCGATCGCGGTCCGGCGCCGGGCGCGATAGTCGATGGCCGGGGGATCGGGCTCCAGTCGTTCGAAGTGCGCTTCGAGGCGATGGAGATAGTCGAGCCAGTCGTGGCCGGCGACGTGTCGGAGCCGTGCGGCGGCGACACGTTGGATGTCGACGGGCAGGCAGAGCTCGAGTGCGAGTTCCGCCCAGGAGTCGGCGCGGCCCAGCGCGAGAAAGCAGAGAGCGTTGAGTGCCCCGCCGATCGCGTCACACCGCCACGGCGGCGACACTTCGCTGTCTGGCAGGAACGCGGGCACCCACTCCGCCGGCGGACACGGGCGGGTTGCCGTGTGCTCGGGGAGGTGGTCGATCTTGACGTTGAGCTTCACCTGGTGCGCTGGCGGTGCGGCGAGGTTGGCCCTGCCGGCGCGCCAGGCGAGCTGCGCGCGCCGGCTGAGGTGCCCGCGCTGCCGGTTGGCGTACCAGGTGAGCAGGATCGGGTTCACGTCGATCGGGTGCTTGGGTTGCTGTGCGAGGAAGTAGCGCTGGAAGTGATGGGTCGTCGTGGCGCGGTGCAGAGCTGGGTGTGAGTATTTGACCTCCTGAGCGCCACCTGTTCGTGCGGCGTAGCGCCATGGTTGGTGCGGGTGAGCGCCAGCGGATCGCGTGGTTTGGCGCCGCTGGCGCTCACCCTCGGTTCATGCGGCCGCTGCGCTTGGTGGAAGGAGCCAACCAGGTGGCGCTCACCCAGCCCGACACCGGCGCTCAAGCACGCGAATCGTGCATGACCGAAGTGGCGCTCACGCGCGCGAGCAGTGGCCCCCAGAAAGACGAATACTCACTGGGTGCTCGTCGTCGCCGTCGCGCAGCGCCTCGAACGCGTCGACGGCCGCGATCGCCGCCTCGATGGGGTCGTGCGTCTCGGCGCCGCCGGCGAGCTCGTAGAAGCAGTGCAGCAGGCCCGCCTGTTGCTTCGCGGTGACGAGCATGCCGGCGAACTCTCGGTGGTCGCCACGGGGCTGCTCGCCCACGGGGTGCGTGCGCTGCAGGACATGCTGTGCGTGCACGGCCCGCTCGTCGACGGGGACGCTGGTCGCGGCGCCGAGCTCGTTGCCGCACCAGTTCCTGCCGGTGCGGCCCCGGACGCGTTGCGCACACAGCGAGGGCGCGAGCTTGAGGGTGAGCCATGCGCGGTTGTGCCAGGGTCGGCCGCCGCAGGCGGGGCAGTGGTCGAGCAGCCGGATGTGGTGCTGCGGGCAGGTCAGTGCCCAGGGTTCGCGCCAGTTGGCGCGCCAGACGCCGTCCTCGGCCAGGCATGCCGGGCAGTAGCGTGCGCCGTCGGGGTGCGCGTCGATCTGCCAGCCGTGTAGGTTCTCGCGCTTCGGGATCGCGGGGTCGGGTGGCGGCATGGGGAAGCCGAGCAATGCCGTTGCCCGGTCGGCGGAGCGAATCCACGTGTTCAGGTGACTCGCGGCGCCGAGGGGTCTGGGGGAGAGTGCTTGCAGCATGCGCTTGGGGGTGAGGCCGTGGCGGTGGCTGGCGCGGCGGAGCCAGCCGAGGGTCGTCTCCCCGTCGGCCGGTGGCACGTGCAGGGGCCAGCCGGTGAGGGTGTAGCCGCCGGGGATGCCGCGCAGGCTCGCTCGGGCGGGTGGGTCAGGCGCTGCGGCGGGCTTGCTCTGCGGCATGGTCGACGCTCACCTGCTGGAGGATGTCGGCATCGAGTGCTTCGTTGCCGTCGCGGATCGCGTGGTAGCAGGCGCGGTCGATCAGCGTCGTCAGCGACGCGATCCTGCCCTGGGTGCGCTCGTGCAGCAGCCGGGCATGGCTCGCGAGGGTGCCGGGCTGATGGTCGGCCAGGTGCAGGTGTGCCTCGAGTCGGTCGAGCATGAGCGTCCAGGCGCGCATGCCGGCGTCGGTGGTGATGGAGAAGGCGGGGACGGTGCAGCGGGTGGTGCGGCGGGAGGTCTGCGCCATGGCGCGCTCCTCGCCGATGAGGCCCTCGTCGAGGAAGCGCTTCTCGGCCAGGCCGACGCCGACGAACAGGAAGGTGGCCGGGATCTGGTTCGCGAGGCCCTTGAAGTGGTTGCTGACGTCGAGCCCGTTGCGGACGCGCAGGTTCACGAAGTGGACCTCGTCGATGATGAGCAGCTTCGTCTCGCAGCTGGTCGCGCAGTCCACGACCGCCCGGGTGAGGTCGGTGGTGGAGGCCGCTTGCGCGGTGGGGTGGCCGTAGAAGCGCAGGATCTGCCGGTTGAGGCCCTTCAGCGTGACGTCGGCGGTGAGAGGCACGTACGCGACCGGCAGTCGCTGGTGCCCGTCGGCCGTGCGTGGCCCGTAGCGGCGGTACTGCTGCCGGTGCAGCCGTTTGGCGTAGCCGGTGGCGATGGTGGTCTTCCCCTGCCCGGGCTCGGCGTCGATGACGACCGCGCCGCGCAGCCGGTCCCCGTCGCGCCGTGCGGAGGCGAGCACCTGGTCCATCAGCTCGAAGGCGTGGTCCATCTGCGGGGTGCGGATCGTCGGCGGGTTCGCGTTCCACACGTGCCGCGCCTCGCAGCAGTCAGCCCGTTCGTCCTCGCGCATCCCACGCAGTTCGACAGCCGTGAGGTCGGGCGGGCGCGGCCGCGCAGGGCTGTTGACGAACGCGTCCCAGCCGGTCTTGGTGGCGAGTTGGAACGGCTGGGTGTCCCAGTCGCGCAGCCATGCGGCCCAGGAGTTGCTCATTCTTCGAGCCCGATCTCGTCGTGCTCGCGGAAGTACTGCTCGAACAGTGCATCCACGTCGTCTTGCGCTTCGAGCTGGCGGCGCTGCGCGCGCTGGGTGGCGAGGTCGATAACGGCAGAGACATCCGGCGGTTGTGCTCGACCCGACGCGGTGACGCTGCCCCTCGCGGCCCGGGTACCGATCTTCCGTGCCGTCGCGCGCCGTTTTCGGTCGAGTCGCTCGTCGGACGACCATGCCGCCAGCAGCTGCCGCACCGCCTCGCGCGGCTCCACGAAGCGGTCCTGCTGCAGCGCGAGCTGCTTCACGTACTCGGCCGCGGTGGCGGAGAAGGGCTGATCGAGTGCGGCCGCGTGCTCCCACGCCAGCGGTTCGTACTGGCGCGTCTCCGGGTCCTGGAACCAGACGGTCCGCACATCGTGGCTGTCGACGAGGATCGGCCACTTGCCCGAGTGCGCGCCGCCGTAGGGGGAGCGCTGGTTGCGGTAGCCGGTGAGTGCGTCGCCGTCGTAGCGGCGGCCGTCGATGTCGACGCCGTAGTGCTGGATGGTGCGCCAGGCGACGTCGAGGAACTGGAAGGGCAGGTCGGGATCGGTGGGGATGTAGAGGCCGCCGGTCTTGGCCAGCCCGACCTCGAACATCTCCGCCGGCGTGAGTTCGGTGCCCGGGACTTCCGGAACGCAGAGCCCGTCGTGCTTGGTGCGGTGGTAGATGGTGCCGACCCAGTCGCGGATGATCTGCTCCAACTCCTCGACGAAGTAGAACGATTGGGCCTCGACGTCGGCACCGCGGTGGTGCACGTCGGGGCCCTTGTAGCCGGGCAGGCGCTGCAGCAGCCCCTCGCGCAGGGTGCGGAAGAAGCGCTCGATCGTGGGCTTGTCGGTCGGCTTGTGCGGGATCGCCGGCTGGATGGAGATGCCCTGCCGCGCGCAGGCGGCGATGATGTGCGCCGACAGGTAGGGCTTGCCGTGATCGGTGATGAGCGTCTCCGGCAGGCACGCCGGCAGCCCAGCGAGGCGCTCCTGCGAGACGCCGTCGGGCACTTCCGTGCCGATCAGGACGTTGCGGGGGACGCCGTGGAAGGGCCAGCTCTGCTCGCTATCGAGATCGATGCGCGTGGTCGTGCACTGGAAGAGGACGTTCGCGACGTCCGCCGAGCGCGTCGACACGGCCGTCAGCCGGAGTCCGAGGATGCAGCGGGTGTAGAGGTCCTGCGCGACCGTCAGTTCGACCGGCAGCCACCGCCCGGTCGCGGCCTCCATCGCGTAGACGTCCAGCGGTGTGGTGTCGAGGACGACGTACTCGCCCGGCCTGGTCGCGCGCAGCCTGCCGAACGGTCCGGCCGGCCGATCGGCGACCGAGCGGCGTTGCTTCGCGGAGCCGAACGCGTGCCGGCCCTTCGACAGCTCCTTCACGCGCCGGTAGGCCGTCGCCCGCGAGGGGAGGGGGACGATCCCGGTCCCGTACTGCTCGTCCAGTCGTCGGGCGGTGCGGTCGATGACGAGGTCCTTGGTGGGGGTGGACGACGAGACGTATTCGCGCAGCACGGTCAGGCAGGCGTCATCCCAGCGAGCGTCGACCGAGGATTGGTAGCGACCGAGATCGCGGGAGGACACCAGGCCTGCCTCACCCGCGTCGCGGAACACCGAGACCCAGCGTTGCAGTGTTCGAGTAGGGATGCCGAGCTCGTGCGCCATGCTGTCGCACGCATGGCGCACGGAGATCTCCTGGTCTTCAGCAGCTTCGAGCACGGCCCGCACGGCACGCATCTTCGTCTCCACTGCCTCACGCTGCTTGGTGGTGAGCGCACTGAGCACCACGTTCGTCGGCTGCTGGAGTAGCTGAGGTTCCGGATCATGGTTACCGAGGGCAGTCGCATGTGCGACGAAGTCGCGGGTCGCGACCGTTCGCATCTCGGTCCCCGTGGCGAAGAGGATCGAGTCGGCGCGCAACTCGCGGACCTCGACCAATTCGCCCTCGAACCACATCTCCGATCCCGGCATGATCTCGATCGAGCGGGTGTCCATGTTGTGCTCCTAACTTGCCCAGACGGCTGTCTCGTCGCTGAGCGTGCTTGCGAGTTCGAGTTGCAAGGTTCCGTGCCAGACGAGCCGGAACAGGTCCTGGTGCGTCGCCGAAGTCTGACTCAAGAGCTGGCCGAGCGGGATCGGAGTTTCGGCCATCCCGCGGATCTTCTCGATCAGCGTCGCAACCGGCAGCGGGCGCCTCCTGGCGGCCTGTAGCCATTCGATGTTGCGGATGACGACAGGGTCCGTGCCGCTCCACACTTGGTAGTCGAGTCCGCGCGCTGAGCACAGCCGCGCGGTCCAACGGAGCACGTCCGCCACCTCGGGCTTTGCGGCGAACCGGGCGGGCTTCACGTCGACCACCAGCGGGCGGTCGTCAATGCGAACGATGAGGAAGTCGGGCACGTGCCGTCGCATCCGCGAGCCGTCAACTCCGACCAGCTGCATCGGTTGTGCGGCGATGCGCTGTGTAGCTGGATCGATGTCGGCGACCAAGAGCCTTGCGAGCTCGAGTCGACTCTCGTAGACGACGTGATCGCGGTTCTTGAACGACCAGTACAGCCCGGAGTAGTGCCGCTGCCGCGCGTAGGACCGGACGCGTCGGACCGGTCTGGCTCGGGCGAGGCGAGCGAGGTCCACCTTGGCGAGTGTCGTGTCGATCGACTCGTCGTCCTCGGTGAGGTAGCGAACCTCGGCTTCAGGCAGCTGGTCGCCGCTCATGCATCCAGGATGCGCTGCGCCACGAAATTGAGAAGCTGCGACACGGTTGCGCCACGAAATTGAGAATGCGCCACCGAAATTGAGAATCTACATCGATGCTGCGTGAGCACGCGATGCAACTAGCCATTCGCGTGCATCCGGAGTAAACTTGAGTCAACACCACTCAAGTTTGAGAACAGCACAGATGGGTCGGGGAGGCTCATCCACGAATCAGGGGGATCCATGGCAAGGATGGGCGGCATGTCGCCGGATCAAGAAGACCAGAAGTCGGCGCTGGAGCAGTTCGGCACCGACCTCACCGCGATCGCGCGGGCGGGCAAGCTCGATCCCGTGATCGGGCGCGACAGCGAGATCCGGCGCATCAGCCAGGTGCTCTCGCGACGCACGAAGAACAACCCGGTGCTCATCGGCGAGCCCGGCGTGGGCAAGACGGCTGTGGTCGAGGGGCTCGCGCAGCGCATCGTGGCCGGCGACGTGCCCGAGAGCCTGAAGGGCAAGCGCCTCGTCGGCCTCGACGTCAACGCGATGATCGCCGGCAGCAAGTACCGCGGCGACTTCGAGGAGCGCATGAAGAACGTGCTCGCCGAGATCGACAAGGCCGGCGGCGAGATCATCACCTTCATCGACGAGCTGCACATCATCATGGGCGCTGGCGCCGCCGAGGGCAGCCAGGGCGCTTCCAACATGCTCAAGCCCATGCTCGCCCGCGGCGAGCTGCGCCTCATCGGCGCGACCACGCTCGACGAGTACCGCGAGTTCATCGAGAAGGATGCGGCCATGGAGCGCCGCTTCCAGCAGGTGTACGTGGGCGAGCCGAGCGTGGAGGACACCGTGGCGATCCTGCGCGGGCTCAAGGAGCGCTACGAGGCCCACCACAAGGTGACGATCGCCGACAGCGCGCTCGTCGCCGCGGCATCCCTCTCCAACCGCTACATCACCGCGCGCCAGCTGCCCGACAAGGCGATCGACCTGATCGACGAGGCGGCCAGTCGGCTGCGCATGGAGATCGACTCGGCACCGACCGAGATCGACCAGCTGCGTCGCACCGTCGACCGCATGGAGATCGAGCGGCTCGCCCTCAAGCGCGAGCGCGACGACGCGTCGAAGGAGCGCCTCGCTGCGCTGGAGGAGAACCTCGTCGAGCTGCGCGCGCAGCTGAGCGAGCTCGACGAGCGCTGGCAGGCCGAGCGCTCGAGCCTCAACCGCATCGGCGGACTGCGCGAGTCGCTCGACGAGCTGCGCGGCCGAGCAGAGCGAGCGCAGCGCGAGGGCGACCTCGAGCGCGCGAGCCGCCTGCTCTACGGCGAGATACCGAAGATCGAGCAGCAGCTGCACGAAGCGGAGGCGTCGGCTGCGGAGGCGGGCGCGCGCATGGTCGGCGACCAGGTCACGAGCGACGACATCGCCTCGGTCGTGGCCGCCTGGACGGGCATCCCCGTCGGCCGCCTGATGCAGGGAGAGACCGAGAAGCTGCTGGCGCTCGAGGACGAGCTGGGGCGCCGCGTGGTCGGCCAGCGCCAGGCGGTCGGCGCGGTGGCGGATGCCGTGCGCCGCACCCGCGCGGGCGTCTCCGACCCCGACAAGCCCACCGGCTCGTTCCTGTTCCTCGGCCCCACCGGCGTCGGCAAGACCGAGCTGGCGAAGGCGCTCGCCGAGCTGCTTTTCGACGACGAGAAGGCGCTCGTGCGCATCGACATGTCGGAGTACGGCGAGAAGCACTCGGTCGCGCGACTCGTCGGTGCCCCTCCCGGCTACATCGGCTACGAGCAGGGCGGGCAGCTGACTGAAGCGGTGCGCCGCCGTCCCTACTCGGTGATCCTCATGGATGAGGTCGAGAAGGCCCACCCCGAGGTCTTCGACCTGCTGCTGCAGGTGCTCGACGATGGCCGCCTCACCGACGGCCAGGGCCGCACGGTCGACTTCCGCAACACCATCCTCATCCTCACCTCGAACCTGGGCTCGGCGTTCCTCACCGACCCGACGATCCCGCACGCGCAGGGCCGCGAGCAGGTGATGGGCGCGGTGCGAGCGGCGTTCAAGCCCGAGTTCGTGAACCGGCTCGACGACATCGTCATCTTCGATGCGCTGTCGCCTGCGGAGCTGGGCTCCATCGTCGAGATCCAGATCGGCGGGCTCGACCGGCGGCTGCGCGAGCGTCGGCTCACCGTTGAGGTGTCGGATGCGGCCACGCAGTGGCTGGGGGAGCGCGGCTACGACCCGATGTACGGTGCGAGGCCCTTGCGCAGGCTCATGCAGCGCGAGATCGATGACCGGCTGGCGCGGGCGCTGCTGGCCGGCGAAGTGCGCGACGGCGACACCGTCGTCGTGGATGTGGCCCCGGGCGGCGGCGAGCTCTGGCTCGGCCCCGCCGACGCCGAGCGCCCCGCCCGGTGGTCGTTCGACGCCGAGGGCAACGACGAGCCGGAGGTGGTCGAGGGCGAGCCCCTCGACGACCTCTAGCGGCCCGAGCCCGCCCCGGCTGCCGCCGCCGGCTCGGCCCGGCTGCCGCCGCCGGCTCGGCCCGGCTGCCGCCGCGCCTGCCCACCCACCTGGCCCTCCGCACAACGCAAGCC
>NZ_JBISGY010000036.1:0-23205 GCF_045064095.1 Agrococcus sp. Ld7
CACCTGGCCTCCCACCCCCCTCCCCGCCGTGCCGCTGACACAACGCAAGCCCGCCGACCAGAACCGGCGGCAGATCCGGCCCCGCGCGGAGATCTGCCCCGGAACCGGGGCCGCGGGCTTGCGTTGTGCGGAGGGGCAGGTGGCCCCGCGCGGCACCACCTAGAGTGAAGACGTGTCGGCGCTGCCGAGCTCAAAGAAGACAGCCGGTGCGCGGGCACCGCGAGGGGAACCATGACTGCGCTGCCTGCCCTGACTCCCGGCCCGCACCGCGCGCGGCTCGGCGTCATCTCGATCGTCGCGTGCTTCGGCGGGCTGCTGTTCGGCTACGACACGGGTGTCATCAACGGTGCGCTCCGTCCGCTCAGCGCCGAGCTGGGCCTCGAGGCGTTCACCGAGGGCATCGTCACGAGCTCGCTCGTGTTCGCCGCGGCGATCGGCGCGCTCTTCGGCGGCCGGCTCTCGGATGCGCTGGGTCGCCGCACGATGCTCGTCGCGCTCGCCGTGGTCTTCTTCGTGGGCACGATGGTGCTGGTGCTCGCACCCGGTTTCGTCGTGCTGGTGCTGGGCCGCGTGATGCTGGGGCTCGCCGTCGGCGGCGCCTCCACGGTCGTGCCCGTCTACCTGGCGGAGATGGCGCCGTACGAGATCCGCGGCTCCATCTCGGGCCGCAACGAGGTCGCGATCGTGATCGGCCAGCTCGCCGCCTTCATCGTCAACGCCGTGATCGGCACCACGCTCGGGCACATCGACGGCGTCTGGCGCTTCATGTTCGCCGTCTGCGCGCTACCCGCACTCGCGCTCTTCGTCGGCATGCTGCGGATGCCCGAGTCGCCCCGGTGGCTCGCTCGGAACGGCACGGGAGACGAGGCGCTGGCCGTGCTCCGCACTGTGCGCTCCGACGAGCGCGCAGCGGCAGAGCTCGCGCAGATCGAGCGCATCACGGCGGATGACCGACTCGGGCAGACGCGCCTCGGGGAGGTGCTGCGCAACCCGTGGCTCCGCCGCATCCTGCTGGTCGGCATCGGCGTCGGCGTCGCGCAGCAGCTCACCGGGATCAACTCGATCATGTACTACGGGCAGACCGTGCTCGTGGAATCGGGATTCTCCGAGCAGGCGGCGCTCGTCGCGAACGTCGCGCCGGGCGTGATCGGCGTCATCGGCGGCTTCATCGCGCTGTGGATGATGGATCGTATCGACCGCCGCACCACGTTCCTGCTCGGCTTCGGGCTGACCACCGTGTGTCACGTGCTCATCGGCGTCGCGTCAATGGTGCTCGAGCCGGGCAACCCCATCCGCCCCTTCGTGATCCTGGTGCTGGTGGTCGCCTTCGTCGGCTCGATGCAGACGTTCCTGAACGTCGCGACCTGGGTCTACCTGTCGGAGATCTTCCCGCTGCGGATGCGCGGGCTCGGCATCGGCATCGCCGCGTTCGCGAACTGGGTCACCAACGGCACGCTCGCGCTCTGGTTCCCGTCGCTCGTCGAGGCAACGGGCATCACCGGCACGTTCTTCCTCTTCGCCGTGGTGGGCGCGATCGCCGTTCTGTTCGTGGCCACGCAGGTGCCGGAGACGCGCGGCCGCACGCTCGAGCGGCTCGAGGCCGACATCTCCTCGGGCAGCGCATACGCCCGGCAGTGACCGCCGCCTTCCGGGTCTGCGATGACCACCGGGTCGCGGCCGTGGTGGCCGCCGTCTGCCGGGGCTGCGAACACCACCCGGCGGGGGCCTGTCGCCGACAGCCTGGCTCCGACCATCCCGCGGTGCCTGCGAGGATGGATGCGTGATCGAGATCCTGAGTCCTGCAGAAGTCGAGCGCGGCAAGCGGACGGGCGCGCTCGTCGCCGACATCCTGCACGGGCTGAAGGCCCGCGTGAAGGTCGGCACCAATCTGCTCGAGATCGACCGCTGGGCGAAGGCGATGATCGAAGCCGCGGGCGCGCAATCCTGCTACGTCGACTACGCGCCATCGTTCGGCCGCGGCCCGTTCGGGCACTACATCTGCACCGGCGTCAACGACGCGGTGCTGCATGGCAAGCCGCATGACTACCGGCTCGGCGACGGCGATCTGCTCACGCTCGACCTCGCGGTGCTGCGTGACGGCGTGGCCGCGGATGCTGCGATCAGCTTCGTCATCGGCGGCGCGGGCGACGACGAGAGCCGCGCGCTCATCGACGTGACCGAGCGCGCCCTGGCCGCTGGCATCGCGGCGGCGGCGCCCGGCGCCCGCACGGGTGACATCTCGCACGCGATCGGCACGGTGCTGCGCCAGGCCGGCTACGAGATCAACACCGACTTCGGCGGGCACGGCATCGGCACGACCATGCACCAGGATCCGCACATCCCGAACGACGGCCGCCCCGGCCGCGGCGTGCCACTGCGGCCCGGCATGATGCTCGCGGTGGAGCCGTGGGTGATGGCCGACACCGACGTGCTGGTGACGGATGCCGACGGCTGGACCCTGCGCAGCAAGACCGGATGCCGCACGGCGCACTCCGAGCACACCATCGCGATCACGGACAGCGGTGCAGACATCCTCACACTCCCGAGCAGCTCCTGACGCTGCCGGGCAGCGAACGGCCCGGCCGCACCCGGCCGTCGTCAGCCGGTGGGCCCCTGCGCCTGCCGCATGAATCCGGGGTACTCCGAGTTGTGCACCTGCGCAGCGGGCCCGGGCTCGACGAAGCGACGGTAGCCGATCGCGACGGCGACGATGCCGAGCAGGATGAGCGCCAGCGGGATCAGCGTCACGATCGTGGTGCCCGCATCGGCGAACAGGAACGCCATCGGGTCGACCTCCGCGGCGCGCGCCTGCACGACGCCGGAGTTGAGCTGCATGCCGAACCAGATCATCGATCCGATCGCGGTGACGAGACCGCCCATCAGGAGTGCGAGTGCTCGCTTGCGCTGTGTGGTCATGACGGCCCCTTCGGCTGCGCCGAACATATCGCCCGAGCCTGGGCGGATGCCAGCGCTCGTCGCGATTCGTCAATCCTCGGCGGCGTGCTCTCGCATGGCTCGTTCGATCCGCTTGTCGGGCAGGAACCAGAGCAGTGCGGCCGCGACGTAGCAGGCGGCAGCGAGCACCGTCGGCAGCACCGGCTCATCGCCGATGAACCATGCAGCTGCGACGCCGCCGAGGTACAGCGCGAGCGAGACCTTCGCCTTGGTGTCGCGGCCGATCGCGTCGCGCAGCGAGGAGTTCTCCGGATGCGAGGCCATGATGACGCGCTGCAGCAGCGCGTAGGCGGTCGCGGCGGCCAACAGCACGATGCCGTAGGTCATCACCGGAGCGCGCGCGAAGCCGGAGCTGTCCATCCAGGCGGTCGTGAAGGGGAACAGCGACAGCCAGAACAGCAGATGCAGGTTCGCCCACAGCACGGGCCCTGACACGCGCTTCGTCAGTTGAAACAGGTGGTGGTGGTTGTTCCAGTAGATGCCGACGTAGATGAAGCTCAGCAGGTAGCTGAGCAGTCCGGAGCCGGTCACGCCCAGGAGGTCGGTGAACTGCTCGCCCTCGGGGATCGCCAGCTCGAGCACCATGATCGTGATGATGATCGCCAGCACGCCGTCGCTGAACGCCTCGAGCCTGCTCGTTCGCATGTCGTGCTCTCTTCTGGCGGCCGTCTGAGATCGAGGTCGCCTCGGCGCGGTCGCATCACGAGCAACAGCCGAAGACCTCGCGGTGCCTGACGCTACCGGCATCCGTCCCCGTCGCGCGATGCCGCCACACGCTCGTCGCTAGTACTTGCCCTTCAGGGCCAGCTGCATCTCGCGCGGCTGCGGGTTCAACGATCCGGGGTTGCGGATCATCAGCGGCGAGGGGCCAGGGACTGCGATGCGCAGAGAGCCGACGGATGCGGTCACGACGCCGGCGAGCAGCAGCGCCAGCGTGCCGATGGCCGCTGCGAGCGCGCCCGTCGGCGCGGTGCCGTCGCCGAGCAGGTAGAGCGAGGCGAAGTCGCCGCCGGCCGCCTTGGCAAGCCCGACCGTGACGGTGACGCGTGCGCCGACCCACGCCAGCGCCGTCATCGCGAGGACGCCCCCGCCGATCAGCATCGCGAGTGCGGTCAAGCGCTGCAGCCGCATGGCGACCTCCTCGAGGCTGGGGCCCGCCGTACGAGCCGCTCGACCGTCAGCGTACGCGCGCTCGCGGCGATTCGGCAGGGGCGGATGTGCGCTCGGGCGGCGACACGCGCCCACCTGCTAGAGTTGCATCACTGCGCGAGCAGGGCATCGCTGCCGGCTCGCCTGCGTCGTTGAACGCTCCTCTCTCCGTTCGGTATCCCGGACGTCGATGAACTTCCACGGCGAACGATCGCGGCCTCCGCCGCGCTCGCCGAATTGCGTCGACGCATCCACCCAAGAAGAACGCCTGCACCCGCGTGCAGACGGCAGGGTGCGCACGCACGCTCACAGAAAGAGCAACCTTGACTGACACCATCACCACCCCCGAGGTCACCACGACCTTCGCCGAGCTCGGCGTTCCCGCCAAGCTCGTGACCGCGCTGCGCGCCGCGAACCGCGAGACCCCGTTCCCGATCCAGGCCGACACGCTGCCCGACACGCTCGCCGGGCGCGACGTGCTCGGCCGCGGCAAGACCGGCTCCGGCAAGACGCTCGCGTTCTCCATCCCGCTCGTCGCACGCCTCTCCGGCGAGCTCGCCGGTGGCGGACGCCGCAAGGGCCTGCCGCTGGGCCTGGTGCTCGCACCGACGCGTGAGCTCGCGACCCAGATCGCGACCGAGATCGCACCGCTCGCGAAGGCCGCCGGCCTGACCGTCACCACCATCTTCGGCGGCGTCTCGCAGCGACCGCAGGAGCAAGCGCTCCGGGCCGGCGTCGACATCGTCGTCGCGTGCCCCGGCCGCCTCGAGGACCTCATGAAGCAGGGCATCGCCTCGCTGCAGGCGATCGAGATGACCGTCATCGACGAGGCCGACCACATGGCCGACCTCGGCTTCCTGCCGGTCGTCACGAAGATCCTCGACAAGACGCCCAGCTCGGGTCAGCGACTGCTGTTCTCGGCCACGCTCGACAACGGTGTGGACAAGCTCGTCAAGCGCTTCCTCACGAACGAGGTCATGCACTCGGTCGACGAGGCGAACTCGCCCGTCACGGCGATGACGCACCACGTCTTCGAGATCGCCCCCGACGACAAGAACCTGCTCGTGCGCCGACTGGCCTCGGGCGAGGGCCGCCGCATCCTCTTCACCCGCACCAAGCACCAGGCGAAGAAGCTCGCGAAGCACCTCACCGCATCCGGCATCCCTGCCGTCGACCTGCACGGCAACCTGTCGCAGAACGCTCGCGACCGCAACCTGGCGCAGTTCTCCGACGGCAGCGTGCGCGTGCTGGTGGCGACGGATGTCGCCGCTCGCGGCGTGCACGTCGACGACGTCGCGCTCGTCGTGCATGTCGACCCGCCCATCGAGCACAAGTCCTACCTGCACCGCTCGGGCCGCACGGCTCGTGCTGGCTCGTCGGGCGATGTGGCCACGGTCATGCTGCCGGCGCAGCGCCGCGACACGATGACGCTGCTGCGCAAGGCCGACATCAAGGTGCAGCCGCAGATCGTCACCGCCTCGTCCGATTCGGTCGACTCGCTCGTCGGGCCCTACGCGCCGCACGTCGCGCCGGTTCCCGGTGGCCCGGGTTCGGGCAATGAGCTGCCGCAGCAGCGCGGCGGCGGCTCCTCGCAGGGTGCCAACGCTCGTCGCAAGCGCGCCTCGCGCGACGGTGTCGCAGGATCGGGCGCGCACGGCGCCGACGGAGGCTCGGCTCGCGCCGATCGTCCCCGTCGCGACCGCTCGGGTCGCCCCGACACGGGTGGCGGCACAGCCGGAGGCCGCGGCGGCCAGGGTGGACAGGGCGGCCGGCAGGGTCAGCCCGCACGTGGCCAGCGCAGCGGCCAGCCCGCTCGCGGCGGCCGCGGTGCGGCTCCGCGCGGTGGCTCGGCTGTCGCCTGGTCGTCGACCGGCGGCGGCTCGCTGCAGGGTGGCGACTCCGGCGGCCGCTCCGGTGGCCGCTCGGGCGGCGAGCGCCGCGCCCCGCGCCGCGCACAGGGCTGAGTCTCGCGGGCCTGAGCCCACTCGCATCGAAGCGCCCCTCCCACACGGAGGGGCGCTTCTGCGTTTCCGGTACCGAATGGTCGCCTGCGGCCGGCCCGCGCGACATCTTCGTACCGCAACCCATGCCGCGGGCCGCCGGCCCGCGACGGTCCGGTACCGAATGGTCGCCTGCGGCCGCGCCGCGCGACGATCTCGTACCGGAATCCGCGAGCCGGGCGAGACCTGCTGCAGCAGCGGCGAGCAGTCAGCGGCTGCTCACGGGAAGTCGGCTCGCTCCACCGGCCGCTCGCTCGCGACATCGCGCAGGGCATGCCGAACCGCGAGCCGGATGACCCAGTAGCAGACGACCAGCACCAGGACGGTCACGCCGATCCAGATCGCGATGCCCGCTAGGACGATGCCCTCGGCGGGCATGAATGGAGTCCCCATGCCAGGAGCATAGGGGAGCAGATCTCAACTTCTGGCGGTGGGGACGCATGGCTTCGAGCTGCTGTCGAACGGACGGTCGAGGGCAGTGCAGAGCGTGGCGGGTCCAGCGTGCGGTGCGCGGGGAAGGCCGCGCGAGCTACGCGGCGAGCACGGCGGCGCCGATCGCGGCCGCGTGGCCACCGAGCTGGGCGAGCACGAGGCGACGCGGCTGCGGCACGCCGGGCAGCGGCGGGCGCTCGTCGAGCTCGCGCTCGATCACCGGCAGCAGCAGGTCGGCGCACGCGAGCATCACGCGGCCACCGAGCACGACCACCTCGGGATCGAAGGCGGGCAGCAGCCGTCGCAGCCCCGCGGCGACCGCCTTCGCGGCCTGCTCCACGGCGGCGATCGCAGCGACATCCCCAGCCCGCGCCGCGTTCGCGAGGTGCTCGGCTGTCGGCGCACCGTTCGGCGCGAGCGCCACGGCGGCAGGCACGCTGGCCGCCTCCCGCCGCAGCGCGTTGCCGCCCGCATACGCCTCCAGGCATCCGTGCGCCGAGCACGAGCACAGCGGCCCCGACTCGTCGATCGTCACGTGGCCGAGCTCGGCGCCGAGCCCGTGGGCGCCGAGCAGCGGCTGCCCGTCGACGACGAAGGCCCCGCCCACCCCGGTGCCGAGGGCGATCAGCATCGATGATGACGCATCCGCCGCCGCGCCCATTGCCGCCTCGCCCACCAGGTAGCCGTTCGCGTCGTTGTCGATCGTCACCGGCAGCCCAAGCCGCTCGGCGAGCGCCGCTCGCAGGCCGAAGCCGCGCACGCCCAGATGTGCGGCCCAGACAACGGTCTCGCGGTCGCGGGTCATCCAGGCCGCGATCGCGAGCCCGACCGCGGTGATGGGCGGGTGTCCGTCGGCGGCGAGCAGCACGTCGAGCTCGTGCACGGCCGCCTCGACCGCGTCGACGAGCGACGCCGACCCCTGGATGCTGTGCTCACGGTGGGTGCGCACGAGCACGTCATCCAGCCTCCAGGCGGATGTCGCGGAGCGTGCTCGCGCAGGCCCGGCGTGGTCGGCGGGCGCGGGCGCGGTGCGATGGGCGGTGTGCGCTGCAAGCGCGACGCCCGCGATCTTGGTTCCGCCTACGTCGAGGCCTACGACTGTCACGCGCCAATCCTGCCGCACGGTGCCGTCGTTTCCCTGCCGCACGGTGCCGACGATTCGCAGCCGCACCGGGCAGGATGGTCGCATGCGCCTGGTGACCTGGAACGTGCTGCACGGCAGGACCATGGGCGACGCCCACGTCGACGCTGCGCGCTTCACTGACGCGGTGCAGGCGCTCGACGCCGATGTGCTGGCGCTGCAGGAGGTCGACAGCGGGCAGCCGCGCTCGGGAGGTCTCGATCTGACCGCGCTCGCGGCGAAAGCGATGGGCGGCGCGAACGCATGCTTCGTGCCGACGCTCATCGGCGATCCCGCACGAGCCTGGCGGCCCGCTGACAACCGGGATCTGGACGCCGCCGAGGACGGCTACGGCATCGCGCTGCTCACCCGGTACCCGGTGCAGCGCTGGCATGTGCTGCGGATGGCGCCTGCGGGCGCCCGGCAGCTGCCGCCGGTGGATCGCGACGCCGGCCCATCAGGCAGGCTGAGCGAGGAGCCGCGCGCCGCGGTCGCCGCGACCATCCGCTCGCCGCTGGGCACCTTCACCGTCGTGTGCACGCACCTCAGCTTCGTGCCGAGGTCGAACATCCGGCAGCTGCGCCGCGTCATGCGCTGGATGCAGGGCCTGCCGGGCCCGCGCATCCTGATGGGCGACCTCAACCTGCCGCAGACCGTGGTGAAGCGCATCACGCGAGCCACACCGCTCGCGCGCGGCGCCACCTTCCCGCAGATGCAGCCGATGGTGCAGATCGATCACATCCTCAGCGCCGATCCCCTGCCCGCCGTGCGGCAGATCCGCCTGGCAAGACCGCCGCTGTCAGACCATCTGCCGCTCGCGGTCGAGCTGCGTCGTGACGCGAACCATCGCAACGGCGCGCACTCGAGCGCACGGACGGGTGGCGATCACGCCCGCGCATGACGCCCGGCCGGGTGCAGGATGGGTCGCGTGAAGATCCTCCTGACCGCCTTCGAGCCCTTCGGCGGTGACGCCGAGAACGCCAGCTTCGAGGCCGTGCGGCTCCTGGCCGACGCGTGGGCCGACGACCCGCAGCCCGGCATCGAGCTCGTCACGGGTGTGCTGCCGGTCGCGTTCGCGGACGCGGGGCCCGCGCTCGCGGCGCTGCTTGACCAGCACGCGCCGGATGCGGTGCTGTCGGTCGGCGAGGCCGGCGGCCGCAGCGCGATCACGCCTGAGCGCTGGGCCGCGAACGAGGACGACGCGCGCATCCCGGACAACGCTGGCGATCAGCCGCGCGGCACCGCCATCGACCCGGCCGGGCCTGAGCGTCGAGCATCCGGTTTGGACGCCGATGCGCTCGTCAGCGCGATCCTGCAGGTGGGCCTGCCCGCCGACGCGAGCGACGATGCGGGCCGCTTCCTCTGCAATCACGTCGCCTACCTCGTCGCCGGGCTCGATGTGCCCGGCGGCTTCCTGCACGTGCCGGCGGTTCGATCGCACGGCACCGCCACGGTCGGCGCCGAGACCGACCCTGACGGGGCAGCGAGCACCTCAGCGGTGACGCACGACGGATCGCGGCTCACGTTCGATGACCTCGCGCTCGGGCTCGCGGCCGCGGTGCGGGCGATCGCTGCGGGCCGGGCGCATCCGGAGCCCTCGACGTCGACACGCGAGACGGGACGTGTCGACCGCGCATCGACGGTCATCGCCGCCGACGCCGCCACGATCTACCGGGCGCTGCTCGATCCGGTTGCGCTCGAGCGCTGGCTGCCGCCGGAAGGCGCGACCGGCGAGATCGAGCAGCTGGATGCCCGCGCGGGCGGCGGCTTCCGTCTGGTGCTGCGCTTCGCAGATCCCGTCGATCCGAAGACGACCGACGATTCGGATGCCTCGCTCGTGCGCTTCATCGAGCTCGTTCCCGGGCGGCGGGTCGTGCAGGGCGTCACCTTCGAGTCGGTCGAGCCGCGGTTCGCCGGCGAGATGGTGATGCGATGGCAGCTGGAGCCGGTCGCAGCCGGTACTCGGGTGACGGTCTCGGCCTCGGATGTGCCGGCCGGCATCTCGCGGGCCGATCACGAGCTCGGCCTCGGGTCGTCGCTCGCGAACCTGGCGCGCTACCTGGGCGGATCGCTGCCGGCGGCTTGAGCGGCGGCGGCCGCCCGCTCCACCCACTTCGGGGTCTCGCCATAGCGCTGCGGCGGGATCAGGCGCCCGGCCGCGGAGTCGTCGGCGAGCTGTCGCGCTCGCTGCTCTCGCGTCGCCGCGCGCTTAGCGCTGAGCACCCAGGAGACCGCCGCCTTGCGGTAACTGGCCGTCGCCTCCGCGAGGAACGCGGCGGCGGCTGGAGACTCATCGATGGGCTGCTGCAGCTCGGGAGGCAGCTGTAGATCGCGGTCCTGTCGTCGCGCCGCGCCTCGTAGGCGGCGAGGCCAGCCGGGTGCATCCGCCCCTTGGCCTGCAGGCGCTCGACGTGCGCGACGTTCACCGCAGACCAATTGGATGTCGCCTTGCGGGGCGTCCAGCGCTGGCGGCGGGCATCGTCGTCGATGCGCTGCGACAAGGAGTCGATCCAGCCGAAGCACAGCGCCTCTGGCACGGCCTGAGCCCACGTGAGCCCGCGTGGCTCGACGTGCTTGGCGGTCAGGCCCATCCAGAGCTCGGTGCTCGTCTCATGGTTGGCCTCGAGCCAGGCGCGGAACTCCCCAGCGTCGCGGAAGAACACCGCCGGCCGCTCGTCGCTGCCGCCGGGTGTGCCGGGCTGCTTCGCCATGGGCATCAGCATGCCATCGGCCACCGACGAGAGGCTAGGAGACCGCGCACCGCACTGCGGCGGCGAACGCATCGACATCCGCCTCGGTCGTATCCCACGTGCACATCCAGCGCACCTCGCCCGCGGCGGCATCCCAGTCGTAGAAGAAGAAGGCGTCGCGCACGGCATCAGCTACGCCCTCCGGCAGGCGCGCGAAGACACCGTTCGACTGCGTCGGGTAGGCGAAGTCGACGTCCGGCAGCTGCTCGACCGCGGTGCGCAGGCGTGCGGCCATCGCGTTCGCGTGCGAGGCGTTCCGCTCCCACAGGTCGCCCTCGAACAGCGCGATCAGCTGCGCCGAGATGAAGCGCATCTTCGACGCCAGCTGCATGTTGAGCTTGCGCAGGAACACGAGGCCGGAGCCTGCGCGGTCCGAGAGCACCACGACCGCCTCGGCGCCCATCGCGCCGTTCTTCGTGCCGCCGAGCGAGAGGATGTCGACGCCCGCATCCGTCGTGAACTCCCTGAAGGGCACGCCCAGCGACACCGCCGCGTTCGACAGCCGCGCCCCGTCGACGTGCAGCAGCATGCCCTTGGCGTGCGCGTGGTCGGCGATCGCGCGGATCTCGGCGGCCGTGTAGAGGGTGCCGAGCTCGCTCGACTGCGTGATCGAGACCGCGAGCGGCTGCGCGCGATGCTCGTCGCCCCAGCCCCACGCCTCCTCGTCGATCAGCTCCGGCGTCAGCTTGCCGTCGGGCGTCACCACCGTGAGCAGCTTCATGCCGCCGACGCGCTCGGGCGCGCCGCCCTCGTCGACGTTGATGTGCGCGCTCTTCGCGGCGATCACCGCTCCCCAGCGGGGCAGCAGCGACTGCAGCGCGATCACGTTGGCGCCCGTGCCGTTGAAGACCGGGAACGCCTCGGCGCGGTCGCCGAAGTGCGAGCGCACGACCTCCTGCAGCCGAGCGGTGTAGTCGTCGGCGCCGTAGGCGGTCTGGTGGCCGCCGTTCGCGTCGGCGATCGCGGCGAGCACCTCGGGGTGCACGCCGGAGTAGTTGTCGGATGCGAAGCCGCGGCGGTCGGTGTTGTGGAGGGTCTGCACCCATCGATCTTTCCAGATCGGACGCGCACTGCCGCAATGGAGGCACTGCCAGAACTCAGGCTTGCGCGCCACAATGAGCCGGGGGAGACCCAGCGGAGCAGGTGACGCTCACGGAGCGCCCCCGCACGACGATCGGAGATGCACATGCAGGACAGCACGCAGCCCGGGCACCACGACCACGACGGCGACCACGACGTCGAGCACGAGGCGACCGCCGAGGAGCACGAGTCGACATCGGTGCGGGACTCGCCGTCGCAGGGCCTTGGCCCGTCGACGACCGGCACGGGGTCGCCCGTGCACGAGGCCGACTCACCCTCCGAGGGGCTGGGGGGCTCTGCGAGCGGCCTCGGTTCGCCCGTGCGGGAAGCGGAGTCGCCCGCGGATGGGCTCGGCAGTTCGTCGACTGCCGGGAGCTCGACCGTGCAGGACGCGGAGTCGCCCGACCACGGCACCGGAGCAGGGGGCGTTGAGCACACGGAGCACACGGAGCGTCGCGAGCACGGCAAGCACGCCGAGCACCACGAGCACACGGAGCGCACGGAGCGCAGCGACTGAGGGCACCGCGGCTGGCCGGGCCTCTGCAGACGCCCGGCCGGCAACGTGGAGCCCGAGTCGCTAGCCTCCCGGCATGAGCACGCAGATCGTCTGGTTCCGTCGCGACCTCAGAGTGCGCGACCATCCCGCGCTCACCGCGGCTGCGGAAGCAGGCGACGTGCTGCCGGTCTTCATCGAGGATCCGGCGTTCGATGATGCCGGCGCCGCGCGCCTCGCTGCGCTGCGCACCGCGCTGCGGGCACTCCATGCGGCCACCGACAGCGCGCTCGTCGTGCGCCGCGGCTCGCCGGAGCAGGTGCTGAAGGCGCTCGCTCGCGAGACCGGGGCGGATGCGGTGCACGTCTCGGGCGAGACCACGCCGCTCGGGCGTCGCCGCGATGGGCGCGTGGAGGCTGCCCTCGATGTACCGCTGATCGCCACCGGCAGCCCCTATGCGGTCTCGCCCGGCAGGGTGCGAAAGGGCGATGGCGACCCGTTCCGGGTGTTCACTCCGTTCTCGCGTGCCTGGCTCGCGCACGGCTGGCGGGCACCCGCCGAGCTGCCGCCCGCGCACCGCTGGGTGCGGCGCATCGACAGCGACCCGCTGCCCGAGCCGCCCGAGGTGACCGCCGATCTGACCTGGGCGAGCGAGGAGGGTGCGCTCGAGCGCTGGCAGGCGTTCCTGGAGGACGACATCGACGACTACGACGAGCACCGCGATCGCGCCGACCTCGACGGCACCTCCCGGCTGTCGATGGCGCTGAAGCTCGGGGCCGTGCATCCGCGCACGCTGCTGGCCGACCTCGACCGCGTCGCGCCCAGGAGGGGCAAGCCGGCGCAGCGATCGCTCAAGCGCTTCCAGACCGAGCTCGCATGGCGCGAGTTCTACGCCGACGTGCTCTTCCACAACCCGCGGTCGGCGTGGCACGACTACGGCGACCAGCTGCAGGGCATGCCCTACGACGAGCCCGGCGACGGCTTTGAGGCGTGGCGCCAGGGCCGAACCGGCTTCCCGTTCGTCGACGCCGGCATGCGGCAGCTGCTGGAGGAGGGCTGGATGCACAACCGCGTGCGGATGGTCACGGCCAGCTTCCTCACCAAGGATCTGCACGTGTGGTGGCCCATCGGCGCCCGCCACTTCCTGCAGCACCTGGCCGACGGCGACCTCGCCTCGAACAATCACGGCTGGCAGTGGACGGCGGGCACCGGCACGGATGCATCCCCGTACTTCCGGGTCTTCAACCCGGTGCTGCAGGGGCAGCGGTTCGATCCGCAGGGCGACTACGTGCGCCGCTGGATCCCCGAGCTGCGCCACGTGCCCGGCGCCGCGGTGCACGAGCCGTGGAAGGTCGACGGGGCGCTCGCCGAGGGCTACCCCCAGCGCATCCTCGACCACAAGGCGGAGCGCGAAGAGGCGCTTGCCCGACTGGAGTCGGTCAAGCGCCTTCGCTGAGCGGTTGCGGTTGCGGTTGCGGTTGCGGTGCGGTTGCGGGGTCGGGGGCCGGCAGTGCTGGCAGCCGGCCCGCGACCGCTACCGGGCCTGCGCGCGCCGCACGAGCGTCAGCCAGATCGCAGCGCCGACGGCGCCGAGTGCGGCCACCACACCCATCCACGGCAGCCAGCCCATCGCGGCGATGTCGACGGCGATGGCGCGGAACCCGTCAGAGAGCACGAAGCCGGCGCCGAGGGCGAGCACCACGACCGCCAGCGAGAGCCAGAAGATCCAGAGGAACGACTGACCCCACCGGTGGAACGCGGTCGTGATCGCCGCACCCAGCAGCATCACCGCGAGGATCAGCAGGAAGGTCTGGATGAGCGTCTGCCACCATTCGCCGAGCCCCGTGTAGACGACGTCGAAGAAGCGGATGCTGAGGCCGAAGCCCCCGGTCGCCACCTCGATGACCTTGCCGATCGTGATGATGACCGCGTAGAACGCGGCATTGCCGATGAAGACGGCGGTGGTGCCTGCAGCGAACTCGCGGCGCGTGAGGCCGAGGCCCAGCGCGAGCGGGAAGTACTGCCCCATGGCGGTGAAGCCGAAGCCGATCAGCGGCCCGAGCAGCGCGAAGATCGCGCCGTTGTACTGCATGCCCTGATTCATCCCGACTCGGGCCTCCGGTCCGCCGAGATTGGTCACCAGCGCGCCGATCGCAAGCACGATCGCGAGCGAGAAGCACATGATCAGCAGCGGCCAGCCGAAGGCCTGCAGCCTGTTGACGGTGTGGAGCTGGATGACGTTGCGGATGCGCATGACGACTCCTCTCAGACAGTCGCGCGGTCGGCCGCGCGGTCGGCGGCCGAGGCCGCGTTGGCAGTGGTCAGGTGCACGAAGAGCGCCTGCAGGGAGACCTGGCCGATGTCCAGGCCCGCCTCGCGGGCGGCGAGCTCGTCGCCGTCGCGGGGCGTGAAGGTGGCGGTGGCGAGCGAGCCGAGCGTCTTGTGCTCGAGCACTTCGCGGCCCGCCAGGAACGCATCCACCGCCGCAGCCCTGCCCGACACCGTGATGGCCGCGTCGTGCAGCTGGTCGGTGTCGGCGTCGAGCAGCACCTTGCCCTCGTCGAGGATCACCACGTGCTCGAGCAGGTTCGCGACCTCGTCGATGTGGTGAGTGGAGAGCACGATGGTGCGCGGGTGCTCGGTGAAGTCGGCGAGCAGGTCGTCGAAGAACATCTGGCGGGCGACGGCGTCGAGCCCGAGATAGGGCTCGTCGAAGAACGTCAGCCGTGCGCGGGAGGCCAGGCCGATGACGATGCCGATCGCCGAGAGCTGGCCGCGCGAGAGCTTCTTGATGGGGCGCTTCACCGGCAGCCGGTAGCGCTCCACGAGGGCGTCGGCGTACGCCTGATCCCAGTTCGGGTAGGCACCGGAGGCGATGCGCAGCACGTCGATGGCGCGGAACGTGTCGGGGTACTTCTGGCTCTCCTGGATGAACACGGTCTGCGAGAGCACCTCGACGTTCTCGACCGGGGTGGCGCCCAGCACTTCCATCTCCCCGCTGGTCGCGAAGACCTGACCGGTGAGCAGCTGCATGAGGGTGGTCTTGCCGGCGCCGTTGCGGCCCAGCAGGCCATGGATGCGGTGCTCATCGAGGCTGATGCTGACGCCGTCGATGGCGGCCACCTCGGGGTAGCGCTTGACGATGTCGCGAGTGACGATGGCGCTCATCGTGCGACCTCCTTCGTGATCATGCCGGCGAGCTCCTCGGGGCTGATCCCGAGCTGGGCTGCTTCGCGCAGCAGTGGGGCGATGTACTGGTCCTGGAATGCGAACTTGCGGCGTTGGCGCAGCGCTTCACGCGCGCCTGGAGCGACGAACATGCCGATCCCTCTCCTCTTGGTGAGCACATCCGCATCGACCAGGAGCCCGAGGCCCTTGCCGGCGGTTGCGGGGTTGATGCGAAGGAAGGCGGCCAGCTCGTTGGTCGAGGGGACCTGGCTGTCTTCCGGGTAGGTGCCATCGAGGATGCCGTCCTCGATCTGCTCGGCCACCGCTTGGAAGATCGGCTTGCTCTCGTCGAGCATGTCTGCCTCCTGGGGTCGGGAATGAGCTGCGCATCTCACTCCGTTGGTTCATTACTCCACTAATGAACCATGGCACCCATGAACCTGTCAAGGGGGTGTCGCGCATCCGCATAGGATCGGGCCATGGCAGTGATGTGGCTGCGGGTGATCGCCGGGCTCGATGGGGCCTGCCCCGATCCCACCGGGCTCGATCGATGAGCGCGCCGAGCGATGCGGCCCGCCCCGCCGACGCGGCCTCGCGGCTGCCGCGATCGACGATCTGGCGCTACGGCATCGGCTCGCTCGGCACCGGCGGATTCTCGACGCTCCCCGGCCTGGTGCTGCTCTACTACCTCACCGACACCCTCGGCGTCTCGGCGCTCATCGCCGGGCTGATCCTGGCGCTCGCGAAGGTCTGGGATGTCGTGATCGACCCCGTCATCGGCGGGTTCAGCGATCGCGGCCTCGCGCGCGACGGCTCGCGCAGGCGCTTCATGCTGATCGGCAGCGTCGCGCTGCCGCTGTGCTTCGTACTGACCTTCGCCGTCGTGCCGGGGCTCTCTCCCGCGGCGTCCGCCACCTGGGTCGGCCTCGCGTTCATCCTCGGCGCGACTGCATTCAGCCTGTTCCAGGTGCCCTACATCGCGCTGCCCGCCGAGCTCACGGCCCGCTACGACGAGCGCACTCGGCTGCTCACCTGGCGCGTGGTCGTGCTGGCGGTCTCGATCCTGCTGTTCGGCGCCGGCGGGCCGCTGGTGCGCGACCTCTTCCCGGACGACCCCCACCTTGGCTATCTCATGATGGCGATCGTCGCTGCGGCGGTGCTCGGCATCGCGATGCTGCTGTCGTCGACGGTCGCGCCACGGGGCCCGGCTGCGGCCGCCCCAGCACCGCCCACCTCGCTCGCGCAGCACTACCGCAGCGGCATCCGGGTGCTGCAGCGCAGCCAGCCGTTCCGCGCACTGCTGGCGACCTACATGCTGCAAGGGCTCGCGACCGGGATGATGCTTGCCGGCGCGCAGTACGTCGCCACCTGGGTGCTGCGCGATCAGACCGCCGTGACGCTGCTGTTCGTCGCGCTCATCGCGCCCGCCCTGCTGCTGGCACCGGTGTGGGGTGCGGTCGCGAGGCGGGTCGGCAAGGCGCGTGGCTTCCGCATCGCCAGCGGAATCTTCCTGGCCGCGACGGCCTCGCTCGTGCTGTTGCTGTGGGCACCCGGCCCGTGGGCGTACCTGCCCGTCGCGGTTGCAGGCGCGGCCTACGCGGGGATGCAGTCGCTGCCGTTGGCGATGCTGCCCGACGTGATCACGGACGACGCCACCCGCCACGGCGAGGGCCGTGGAGGCACGTTCGGCGGAGTCTGGACAGCAGGTGAGACAGCCGGGATGGCCTTCGGCGCGACCGCGCTGACGGTGGTGCTCGCCATCACGGGCTATCGCGAGTCGGTCGGCGCCGCGGTCGTCGACCAGTCCGGTGCCGCGGTCGTCGGCATCGTGCTGAGCTTCAGCGTCGTGCCGGCCGCCGCCATGCTCGTGAGCCTGGTGACGCTGCGCCGCTACCGGCTGCGCAGGGCAGACATCGAGCCGGCAGGCACTGCACCGGCGGGTGCCTGAGATGGTGCAGCTGAGCGAGCGATCTGCCGCCATCATCGAACGGCTGCGGCAGCTGCGCGCCGCCGATGCGGCTACCCACGGAGGTCGGGTGCTCTCCTACGTGTACGACCCCGGCCTCGCCGAGCTCGACGAGCTGGCGGCGCAGGCGATGCGCCTGATGCAGCCGGTGAACGGGCTCGACCCGACCGTCTTTCCGTCGGTCGCGGCACTCGAGCGCGAGCTGGTCGGCTTCGCCGCCCGGATGCTGCACGGCGACGAGACCACGGTCGGCACCGTCACCAGCGGCGGCACCGAGAGCTGCATGCTGGCGGTCAAGACGGCGCGGGAGGGATGGGCCGCGCGGCCCGAGCGGTCGCCGGCATCGCGGGCGCGTATCGTCGCACCCGTCACCGTGCACGCCGCGTTCCACAAGGCTGCCGCTTATTTCGGTCTCGACCTCGACCTCGTGCCGGTCGATGCCGACGGCGTGGTGGCAGCCGGCGACATCGCCGCCCGCTTCGGCACTGACGTCGCGCTCGTGGTGGTCTCGGCACCGGGCTACCCGTTCGGCGTGCTCGATCCGGTCGCCGAGGTCGCGGCAGCCGCGGCGAGGGCGGGGATCCCGTGCCACGTCGACGCGTGCATCGGCGGCTTCGCGCTGCCCTGGTGGGGTGGGGTGCCGGCGTGGGATCTCGCGGTCGGCGGGGTGACCAGCATCTCGGCCGACCTGCACAAGTTCGGCTACGCGCCCAAGGGCGCCTCGGTGCTGCTGCAGCGCGATCGTGACCGCCAGCGCCGTCAGTACTTCGCCATCGCTGACTGGCCCGGCTACCCGGTCGTGAACCCGACGCTGCTGGGGTCGAAGTCGGCCACCGCGCTCGCGGCCGCGTGGGCGATCGTGCAGCAGCTGGGCGTCGACGGCTTCGCCGAGCTCGTCGCCTCGTGCCGTCGTTCGACCGAGCAGCTGCGCGCCCACATCGATGGGCTCGCCGGGCTGCGCGTGGTGGGCGAGCCCATCGGGCCGTTGCTCGCGGTGGCCACCGACGATGGAGAGCTTAAGCGGTCCCGCGTCGACCCGCATCGCTGGGCCGATCGCGTAGCGGAGCTCGGCTTCACGCTGCAGCTGCAGCCGGGGTTTGCGCAGTCTGACGGCACTCGCCTGCCCCGAACGACGCACCTGACGATCACGCCGGTGACCGAGCAAAGGCTGCCCGAGCTCACCGAGGCTCTGACGCGCGCTGCCGCCGACGTGCGAGGCAAGCCGCCGGCCGATCCGCGACTGACGGTGCGGGCGCTGCGGCTAACGGGGGCCCTCCGCCGCGAGCTGACGGCGGATCGGGCGCAGGCCCTGCTGCGACGCCTCGGAGTCGGCAGGCCGGGCGCCGGCACGACCCTGCCGGAGCGGATGGCGCCGCTCATGGCGCTGATCGAGCAGCTGCCGTCCGAGTTCACCGAGCGCCTCCTCATCGAGGTGCTTGCCCGACAGGTCGAGGCACCGAGCGAGTCGACGCCCGGGCGATAGCCGCGGGACCGGCGGTCGCCCCGCCGAACACAACGCAAGCCCGATGCTCCGGTTCCCGGGCGGATTCGCGGGTGTGCGACATCCGGCCGCCAATCGTCGCGCTCGGGCTTGCGTTGTGTTGCCGCGGGAGAGGGCTCAGGCCTTCAGGGCGTCCTTCCACCTGACCATCGCGCCGGTCTTCAGCAGCGAGCGCTCGTAGACCTTGGCGGCGAAGCCGATCACCAGCACTGTGAACACGACGAGGATTGCGAGTGAGAGGTAGGGCTCCCACCACTCCATCGTGCCGAGGTACACCCGCATCGGCACCGCCACGGGGGCCGAGAAGGGCACGTACGACATGATCTGCAGCGCCACCGGGTTGTTGTTGAAGATGACCACGAGGAAGTACGGGATCATCACGAACAGCAGCAGCGGGCTGGTGGCGGTCGCGATGTCCTCGGAGCGCGACACCAGAGCCGCAGCTGCCGAGTAGAGCGCCGCCAGCATGACGAAGCCGACGGTGAACAGCGCCACGAACCACACGATCGGCATGCCGAGGCCGTCGAGCAGCAACTGCGAGCCTGTCACCGCGCCGCCGAGCAGCACGAACGCCGCGATCAGCACGATCTGCGCGAACGCGAGCACCGAGTTGCCGAGCACCTTCCCTGCCAGGATCGCGCGTGCCGACACGGTCGCCAGCATGATCTCCACGATGCGCGACTGCTTCTCCTCGACGACCGACTGCGCGATCGTCTGACCGAAGGTGGTCGCCGACATCAGGAACACGATGCCGAACGCCAGCCCGATCAAGTAGGTGAGCATGGGGTCGGGCGCGTTCGGGTCGAGCAGCTCGAGATCCGGGGCGACGCTGAGCAGTTGCAGCAGCGATGACGGCGCCTCACGATCGCCGATCACGAGCAGACCGGAGGGGCCTTCACCCGGCACGACTCCGGCCTCGACGTCGCCGTCGAGCACGGCCTGCCGCACCGCATCCGCATCGCTGAGCGTCTCGACGGCGACGCCATCGAGCGACTGGATGGTGGATGCGAGCTCGCCGGTGGTCGCGACGCGGGTGTCCTCGTCGAAGAGCTCGGGGCCGACGGAGGAGAGGATGACGCCGGCGAACACGAGTGCGAGCAGGATCGCGGTTGAGATGAGGTAGCTCTTCGTGCGCACCTTCGTCAGGATCTCGCGCTGCGCGACGATGCCCGTCGCCTGCCAGAAGCCGGTGCGTCCGCGCTGGCCGGCGCCGCGGTTCGGGGCGGATGCGGTGGTGGTGCTCATCGGACGACCTCCTGGAAGATCTCGGTCAGCGGGCGGACGGTGGGGGAGAAGCTGCGCACGGAGCCGCGCTCGATCGCCTCGCGCAGCACGCGATCCGCGTCGGCCTCGGTGGGGGCGGTGAAGCGCACGTGGCCGCCGTCATACTCGAGCACGTCGATGCCCGGGATGCCGCGCACGAAGCCGGCGTCAACCGTCTCGAGGATCCACTCGGGGCGCGCGTGCGCCGCTCGGATCTCGTCGCGGGTGCCTGCCGCGCGCACCTCTCCGTGGGCGAGGATGACGAGCGAGTCGCACAGCCGCTCGACGACGTCGAGCTGGTGGCTCGAGAACAGCACGGGGGCCCCGGATCGAGCGACGTCGCGCAGCACGGCGAGCGTCGTCTCGACCGCCATCGGGTCGAGGCCCGAGAACGGCTCGTCGAGCACCAGCGCGGTGGGCTCATGCACCAGCGCAGCGGCGATCTGTGCGCGCTGCTGGTTGCCGAGGCTGAGCGACTCGAGCGTGTCGTGCTGGCGCTCCTCCAGGCCGAGCTGCTCGAGCAGCGTCGTAGCGCGGGCGGCGGCGCTCTTCGCCGACATGCCGTGCAGGCGGCCGAGGTAGACGAGCTGCTCGTGCACCTTCATCTTCGGGTACAGACCCCGCTCCTCCGGCATGTAGCCGAACTGGGCACGGTCATCCGCGGTGACCGGCCGGCCATCCACCTCCACCGAGCCCGAGTCGGGGTCGAGCACGCCGAGGATGATGCGCATGGCGGTGGTCTTCCCGGCGCCGTTGGCGCCGACGAAGCCGGTCATCAGGCCGTCGTGCACGTCGAAGCTGACGTCCTTGAGCGCCTGATGCCCTTTGAACGAGCGAGAGATGGATCGGATGGAGAGCATGGGTCAAAACTACGATCGAGCGCCCCTCGTGACCTCCCCCTGACGGCTGGAATCTCGACTCCGCCGTGTGGGGGAGCGGAGCCGCAATCACGCCGCGCGAGCGGGCGCGGGGCGCGCTAGCCTCGCGAGCATGGCGGTGACGCGCGATGACGCAGAGGTGCGGGGCGTCGCGCCGCGGGTGCGGAGCGCGGTGCGAGGGCTCGCTCCCGGCTACTTCGCGCTGGTGATGGGCAGCGGCATCATCTCCGTCGGGCTCAAGCTCGAGGGATTCGAGGCACTGTCGGTCGTGCTCGCATGGATCTGCGCCATCGCTTACGTCGTGCTGCTGACGCTCACCATCTGGCGGCTGCTGCGCTACGGGGCGGCCTTCCGCGACGACTTCAACGACCCGCGGCGGGCGTTCGGCTTCTTCACCTTCGTCGCCGGCACCAATGTGCTCGGCGTGCGTCTGTCGATGGACGGGCACCTCGCCTGGACTGCTGCCCTGCTCGTGCTGGCGCTCATGGCGTGGTTCGTGCTCGGCTACGTCGTGCCGTGGACCGCGGTGCTGGGCCGCACGACCAGGCCGGTCGTGGCGACCGCGAACGGCACCTGGTTCATCTGGGTGGTCGCGAGCCAGTCGATCGCCGTCTCGTCGGCGTCGCTGCAGCCCGTGGCGCCGGCGGAGCTGAGCGGCTGGCTCGCCCTGCTGGCCGTGCTGTCGTGGTCGGTCGGCGTCTTCCTCTACGCCGCGGCAGGCGTGCTCGTGATGCTGCGGATGATGCTCTACGACCTGCGCCCAATCGACCTGAACCCGCCCTACTGGGTGGCGATGGGTGCGTGCGCGATCACCGTGCTCGCCGGCGCCCGCATCGTCGAGATGGCGGCGGCCCCGATGGTGGATGCCACCCGCGGCCTGGTCGCGGGGCTCTCGGTGGTGTTCTGGGCGTTCGCGACCTGGCTGATCCCGCCGTTGCTCGCCGCGGGCTGGTGGCGGCACTGGCGCCACAGGGTGCCGCTGACCTACGACGCGACGCTTTGGAGCATCGTCTTCCCGCTCGGCATGTATGCCGTGGCAGGCATCTACCTCGGCCGCGCCGATCACCTGCCGGTCGTCGGCGCGATCGGTGCGGTCGAACTGTGGTTCGCGCTGCTCGTCGGACTGCTCGTGTTCGTGGCGATGCTCGTGCACCTGTGGCGCGCCGTCGTGGTTGGCGCCGCGGAGCGACCGCGCGCTGGCTCGTGAGCGCCTCGGCGAGCGCTCGTCGAAGCGTCAGTCCTGGATCATCCGCCGAGCGCGCCGACGCAGCGCCAGCTCGCGCAGCCCGAGGAACAGCGGAAACGTGAACGCGACGGCGGTGATGCCGCTCAGCACCACCAGCATCCAGACCCAGCGTGCCCAGCCGAGCCGAGCGCCCTCGACGATCATGAAGATCGATGCGGCCACCGCGACGACCAGCAGATCGATCGAGGCCGAGATGCTCGCGGCGTTCGCGAACCAGCCCTCGAGGTAGCCGATCCCGCCCGGATCCAGCACGAACGCGATGTTGAACACCCATGTGCCGACGAGCCCCGCGACGGCGAGCGTGAACCAGACGATCGCGAGCGGGAGGCTGCGCGGCCTTTCCGCGCCGCGCGCGGTCGAGTCAGGCATGCGGCGCGACCACGCCGTGCTCGTACGCCCAGATCACGGCGTGGATGCGGTCGCGGATGCCGAGCTTCAGCAGCACGTTCGACACATGCGTCTTCACGGTCGCCTCGCCGACGAAGAGCTCCCGAGCGATCTCGGCGTTCGAGCGGCCACGCGCGAGCAGCAGCAGCGTCTCGCGCTCGCGATCGGTGAGCCGCTCGAGCTCGGGCGAGGGGGCGGGGGAAGCAGGTTCGCTGCCGCGATCGGTCGAGGCGGATGCGGCGACTGCCGGCGCGGCCGCGAACCGCTCGATCACGCGCCGCGTGACCTCGGGGGAGAGCAGTGCGTCGCCGCGGGCGAGCGCGTGCACCGCGTCGATGAGCTGCTCGGGCTCGGCGGTCTTCAGCAGGAAGCCGCTGGCGCCGGCCGAGAGCGCGTCGAAGAGGAAGTCCTCGCGGTCGAAGGTCGTCAGCATGAGCACCGCCGGATGCGCCGAGCTCGCCGTGATCTGCCGAGTCGCCTCGAGCCCGTCCATGATGGGCATCTGCACGTCCATGCAGATCACGTCCGGTGTGCGCTCGGCTGCGAGCCGCACGCCCTCTGCGCCATTCTTCGCCTGTCCGACGACCTCGAAGCCCGGCTCGCTCGTCAGGATGGTCTCGAAGCCGGCGCGCACGAGCGCCTGGTCGTCCACCAGCAGAATCCGCGTCACGCCCCAACGGTAGCTCCCTCCACCCGTCCCCGCCCCCGCCCCCAGCCTCGCGCTCAAACCAGCGGCGTCTGGGGAGCGGGTGGCCGGAGGGCGGCAGACCGGATGGCTCGAGCTTGCGTTGTGCGGAGAGAGCGAAGGGGGGGCAGG